>CALZGT010000025.1 GCA_945787235.1 uncultured Prevotellaceae bacterium | reverse complement strand
TTGTCGGTAGAGGGGTCCCAGGTCAGGGTGGCCATGCCGTCGGGACGCACCTCGGTGTGCAGGTTCGTGGGGGCTGAGGGCGGAATGCTGTCCAGCCACGTGGCGGCAGGCGGCAGGGCGGGGAAGGCATAGAAGCGGTCATGCAGATAGCCATAGAGTCCCTTGGTGTCATCCAGCAGGAACCTGGCACGGAAATAGCACTGTCCGCCCAGTCCCTGCTGACGCAGGAAATGGAGTTCGTTGGTGATGTCACTCAGTGGCCAGTCTGCCTCCTGTGGCGACAGGAAATAGATGCCCAGTCCGGGCACGTTCAGACGGCCAGAGGTCTGCTCACCCCAGTCGGCAGCAAAGGGATAGAAATGGTCACCCCGGAAATACATCATGGGATAGAGGGCATCGTGAATGCCCTCGCGGAGCCACCCCTGCGCATCCTGATGGACGGCATCGTAGCAGTTCCATCCCTTCGAGGAATAGCGGCTCACATCCCGGTACTTGCCCACGGGACTGCTGGAGACCCGCACCCAGGGCTTGAGTGCCTTGACGGCATGGTAGAGGGTGCGCACGACATGTGTCACGTTGTCGCGCCGCCACTGTGCCTTGTCCTTGCCACGCCCATATTTCTTGAAGGTGGCCGCATCGGGGAAGGCGGAGGCATTTTCGGGATAGCGGACGTAGTCGAAATGCAGTCCGTCGAGGTCATAACGCTCCACCAGTTCGGTGCAGAGCTGCTTCAGGTAGTCGGCCGTACCGGGCATACCGGGGTCGAGGTAATACTGCCCGTCGTGCTTCTTCACCAGTTCGGGGTGCTTGCGGTGCAGTCCCTCCTTGCCCATCTGGCGTGCCTGTTCCATCTTATAGACGGGGAAGGTCACCACCCAGGCATGGAGTTCCATGCCGCGCTTGTGGCACTCCTCGATGGCAAACTGCAGCGGGTCGTACCCCGGATCCTGTCCGTACTGCCCCGTGAGGCAGAGGTCCCAGGGTTCTGTCTTCGAGGGATAGATGACGGTGCTGCGAACACGGGTCTGCAGCAGCACGGTGTTGATGTGTATGGCCTTCAGGCGGTCCAGCATCTGGCACAGCTCCTGCTTCTGCCTCTCCCTCCCCTCGGCGGTACGTGCCTTGGCACGCGGCCAGTCCAGTCCCATGAGGGTGGTGACCCATACGGCACGGGTCTCACGTTTGGGAAACACCCCCTCCTCCACCCCTTGCTGGAGCGGGAAGGGTGCCACCCGCTCTTGGGCACGGGCAGGCAACGGGAATGTGGCAACGGCAAGCAGCAGGAAGAGGAGGCTGCCCCTTTGCGTCTTGACATTTCGGAACGGGACGCGCTTCTCGCGCGCATACCTTATATAATATATAATAAGGGAGATTATTTCTTTCACTGATTCTTTCATTTTGAATGCAAAAATACGAAAAATGTGCAAAACCTCAAAATAAAAGGGGGTGATGTACTACGAATTGTGAAGTTTTTCGTAATTTTGTCGCCGAATTTGTGTATTCCCTCTTCGGTTGTATGATTTCGACCACGACAAATAAACTTTTTTTGCATCATGACCACATTCATCCTTGCACTCAGCATCCTGGTGACCGCCTATTTTGTCTATGGCTCCTTCGTAGCCAGAGTATTCGGAGTGGATTCGAACCGGCCTACCCCCTGCCACACCCTGGCTGACGGGGTGGATTTCATGCCCATGCCCACCTGGAAGGTCTTCCTCATCCAGTTTCTCAACATTGCCGGCACGGGGCCCATCTTCGGCGCCATCCTGGGCATCCTGTACGGCCCTGCCGCCTACCTGTGGATAGTGCTGGGCTGCGTCTTCGGCGGCGCTGTCCATGACTACCTGAGCGGCATGATCTCCATCCGCAAGGAGGGAGCCTCACTGCCTGAGATAGTGGGTGACGAACTGGGCACCACGGCACGACAGGGCATGCGTGTCCTCTCCCTCGTGCTGATGATTCTGGTGGGCACTGTCTTTGCCCAGACACCTGCCTCCCTGCTGGGCAACATGACCAGTGGATGGGCCTTGTGGGGCGACGGCAACCCCGTGTACATTTGGACGGCCATCATCATCTGCTACTACATCCTGGCCACCCTGCTGCCCATCGACAAGCTCATCGGCCGCATCTACCCCCTCTTCGGCATGGCGCTGCTCATCATGGCTGGAGGTGTCTTCGTAGGACTGCTCTTCAGCGAAGGCAACCTGCCCGAGATTACCGAGGCCTTCCACAGCCACCACCCGACGGCCAATGCCACTCCCATCTTCCCGGGTCTGTGCATCACCATAGCCTGTGGTGCCGTGAGCGGCTTCCACGCCACCCAGAGCCCCATGATGGCCCGCTGCATCACCAACGAACGGCTGGGACAGCGCGTCTTCTACGGTGCTATGATAGCGGAAGGAATCGTGGCCCTCATCTGGGCTGCTGCCGCCATAAGCTTTGCCGACGCGCTCGACGTGGAGGGAAACACTCCCTACGAGAAACTGCTGGCCGCCATGACCAACCCGGCCACGGGCACGGCCAACCCAGCCGTCATCGTCAACAAGATATGCCACGACTGGCTGGGGGGCGTGGGAGCCGTCCTGGCCATCCTGGGTGTAGTGGCCGCTCCGCTCACCTCAGGCGACACGGCCTTGCGCTCCGCCCGTCTCATCACGGCAGACTTCATGAAAATCAAGCAGGACAAGATTCTCAAGCGTCTGGCACTCTGCCTGCCCATCTTCGCGCTCAGCGTGGGACTGATGTTCATCGACTTCAGCGTCATCTGGAGATACTTTGCATGGACCAACCAGTCACTCTCCGTCTTCACCTTCTGGGCTCTCACCGTATGGCTGGCACGGAAGGGAAAGTGCTACTGGATAACGCTCCTGCCTGCCGCCTTCATGACGATGGTGTGTACCAGCTATATCCTCGTGGCTCCCGAGGGTCTTCAGTGGTCGGCCATGGCCGGCAACAGCATCGGACTGGGAGCTGCACTGACCCTCACTGCCCTCTTCTTCCTATGGAAGGGAAAAGGGGCCGGGAGTAATGCAGACACCCTAAAAATGTAATTTTTAAGCATTTTTTGCTATCTCCGCTTTGCAATTTCGCTTTTTTTTAGTAATTTTGCCGCGTAAACAGCTGTAAATACAATAAATGGAAGCCTTTTTCAAGACACACGCCTACCTCGTGGAGCATACTCAGGCTCCTGTCAGGAGGGCCCTTATGGATGAGATTAACTGGAATGACAGACTGATCTGCATCCGGGGATCGCGCGGTGTGGGTAAGACCACATTCCTTTTGCAATACGCGCGTGAGAACTTTAGTATCATTGACCGTAAGTGCCTGTACGTCAACATGAACAACTTTTACTTCCAAGGTAAGAGTCTCTGTGAGTTTGCGGGTGAATTCCACCGCAACGGAGGACAGGTACTGCTCATTGATCAAGTCTATAAACTGCCCGATTGGGTAGGCGACTTGCGCACCTGCTACGAGCGTTTCCCCGGTCTGAAGATTGTCTTCACCGGCAGTAGTGTGATGAACATCAAGGAGGACCACCCGGAGCTAAACAGCATCTGTGCCTCCTACCACCTGAAGGGATTCTCTCTACGTGAGTTCATCAACCTCCGCACGGGACTCAGCCTTTCTTCCTATTCGCTCAACGACATCCTGGTCCGCCATGAGATGATTGCAGCCAACATCCTGCGTCAGGTCAACCCGCTGGATCACATGCGTGCCTACTTGAAGCATGGGTACTACCCCTTCTTCCTGGAGCAGACCAACTTCAGCGAGAACCTCCTCAAGACCATGAACATGATGGTCGAGGTGGATATCCTGGTCATACAGCAGATAGAGCTCAAGTACCTCAACAAGCTCAAGAAGTTGCTCTACCTCCTGGCCATTGCAGGTCCCTCGGCTCCCAACGTGAGCCAGCTGGCTGCCGACGTGCAGACGAGCCGTGCCACGGTGATGAACTACTTCAAGTTCCTCACCGATGCCTGCCTCATCAACATGATATACCGCAAGGGCGAAATGTCGGCCAAAAAGCCGGCACGCATCACCCTGCACAATACCAACCTGCTCTATGCCATCTTCCCACGATTCAACGACGAGGAGATGCTGCAGGATACGTTCTTCCAGCAGAACCTCTGCTCCATGCACAATGTCTCGGCCGGTGACCGCAGCTGCGGCTTCTACGTCGATGGCAAGCGTTTCCGCATCTGCAATGACGAGCCTCACCGTCTTTCGGGCGATGTCTATTACGTGCGCTGCAACGCCACCAAGGGGCATGACAGGCAGATTCCACTCTGGCTCTTCGGCTTCCTGTATTAATCCGGGAGCATTCCTCAGGACGACAATCATTGATTTTTTAAAAACATAACAGAAACAATGGCAAAAGAAAAGAAATTTGTTACTTGGGACGGTAACACCTGCGCCGGACATGTGGCCTACATGTTCAGCGAGGTAGCTGCCATCTACCCCATCACTCCTTCATCTCCCATGGCGGAGCATGTCGATGAGTGGGCCGCTCAGGGGCGCAAGAACCTCTTTGGCGACACCGTTTTGGTCCAGGAAATGCAGTCAGAGGCTGGTGCCGCTGGTGCAGTCCATGGTTCTTTGCAGGCAGGTGCTCTCACCAGCACTTTCACCGCATCACAGGGTCTGCTGCTGATGATCCCCAACATGTACAAGATAGCCGGCGAACTGCTGCCCAGCGTGTTCCACGTCTCAGCACGTACCGTGGCCACCCACTCTCTGTGTATCTTCGGTGACCACAGCGACGTGATGGCTTGTCGCCAGACTGGTTTTGCCATGCTGGCCGAAGGTAGCGTACAGGAGGTTATGGACCTCTCTGCCGTAGCTCATCTGGCTGCACTCGAGGCACGCGTTCCCTTCATCAACTTCTTCGACGGTTTCCGCACCTCTCATGAGTACCAAAAGGTGGAACTCATTGAGGAGGATGACGTGCGCGACCTCGTGGACACCAAGGCACTGGCTGAGTTCCGCTCACGTGCCCTGACTCCCGAGCGTCCCCAGGCCAAGGGTATGGCCGAGAACCCCGAGACGTTCTTCCCCCACCGCGAGGCTTGCAACCGCTACTACGATGCCGTTCCTGCCATCGTGGAGAAGTACATGGCTGCCATTTCTGAGCGTACGGGCCGCAAGTACGACCTCTTCAGCTATTATGGTGCTGAGGACGCCGAGCAGATTATCATCATGATGGGTTCTGGTACCGAGGCTGCCCGCGAGGCCATCGACTATGCCAATGCCAATGGTAAGAAATATGGTCTGGTCAGCGTACACCTGTACCGCCCCTTCAGCGTGGAGCACCTCCTGAAGGCTGTGCCCGCCACCTGCAAGCGTATCGCTGTCCTGGACCGTACCAAGGAGCCCGGAAGCAACGGCGAACCTCTGCTCCTCGACGTGAAGGATGCCTTCTACGGCAAGGAGAACGCTCCCGAAATCGTAGGTGGCCGCTATGGTCTGGGCTCTGCCGACGTGACGCCCACCATGCTCCTCGGTGTATATGAGAACCTCGAACTGCCTCAGCCCAAGGATCACTTCACCGTGGGTATCGTGGATGACCTCACCATGACGTCTCTGCCTGCCAAGGAGGAGATGGCTCTCGGTGGCGAGGGTATCTTCGAGGCTAAGTTCTTCGGACTGGGTGCCGACGGTACCGTGGGTGCCAACAAGAACTCGGTGAAGATTATCGGTGACAACACCGACAAGTACTGCCAGGCTTATTTCTCTTACGACTCAAAGAAGTCGGGTGGCTTCACCTGCTCGCACCTGCGTTTCGGTGACACGCCCATCCGTTCTACCTACCAGATCAAGACTCCCAACTTCGTGGCTTGCCACGTACAGGCTTACCTGCGTATGTACGACGTGCTCCGCGGTCTGCGCCAGAACGGCCAGTTCCTGCTGAACACCATCTTCGAGGGTGAGGAACTTGTCAACTTCCTGCCCAACAGCGTGAAGAAGTACTTCGCAGAGAAGAACATCACCGTATATTACATCAACGCAACGAAGATTGCACAAGAAATCGGACTGGGCAACCGCACCAACACCATCCTGCAGTCTGCCTTCTTCCGTATCACGGAGGTCATTCCCGTTGAGCTCGCCGTAGAGCAGATGAAGAAGGCCATCGTGAAGTCTTATGGCAAGAAGGGTGAGGATGTGGTCAACATGAACTATGCTGCCGTGGATCGCGGCGGTGAGTACAAGACGCTCGCTGTAGATTCCGCATGGGCCAACCTGCCCGAGGACGAGGCCATCGTACGCGAGGAGCCTGCCTACATCACCAACCTGGTACGCGTCATCAACGCACAAAATGGTGCCGACCTGCCCGTAAGTGCCTACAAGGGCATCGAGGATGGTGCCTGGGAGCAGGGTACCGCTGCCTACGAGAAGCGCGGTGTGGCTGGCTTCGTACCTGTATGGACGGCCGACAACTGTATCCAGTGTAACAAGTGTTCTTTCGTTTGTCCTCACGCTGCCATCCGTCCCATCGTCCTGACCGACGAGGAACTGAAGGGTTACGAGGGTCCCAGCCTGGAGATGAAGGCTCCTGCCAGCATGAAGGGCATGCACTTCGTCATGGCCATCGATGACAAGGACTGTCTGGGTTGCGGCAATTGTGCCGACGTTTGTCCCGGCAATCCCAAGAAGGGCAAGGCTCTTGCCATGAAGGCTTACGACGACTCATCGGCTGAGGCTCAGAAGAATGCTGCCGACTGGAAGTATTTCATGACCCAGGTAAGCAGCAAGCAGGATCTCGTTGACATCAAGCAGAGTCCCAAGAACAGCCAGTTCGCCCAGCCTCTCTTCGAGTTCTCAGGTGCTTGTGCCGGTTGCGGTGAGACCCCCTACGTGAAGCTCATCTCTCAGCTCTTCGGTGACCGCGAGATTGTAGCCAACGCTACGGGTTGCTCTTCCATCTACTCGGGTTCTATCCCCTCTACACCTTACACCAAGAACGCCAAGGGTCAGGGTCCTGCTTGGGCCAACTCTCTCTTCGAGGACTTCTGCGAGTTTGGTCTGGGTATGGCCATTGCCAACAAGAAGATGCGCGCCCGCATCAACACCCTGCTGCAGGAGATGCTGGCCAGCGACAAGCCCAGTGCTGAGTACAAGGCTGCTGCCCAGGCTTGGATTGAGGCCCAGAATGACGCTGAGGCTTCCAAGGCTGCTGCCGCTGCCCTCATCCCCCACATCGATGCCAGTGCCGCTGCAGGTTGTCCCGTATGCGCACAGCTGAAGGAACTGGAGCACTACCTCGTGAAGCGCAGCCAGTGGATCATCGGTGGTGACGGTGCTTCCTACGACATCGGTTACGGTGGTCTGGACCATGTCATCGGTTCTGGTGAGGATGTCAACATCTTCGTCATCGACACCGAGGTTTACTCCAACACCGGCGGTCAGGCTTCCAAGGCAACGCCCATCGGTGCCATCGCTCAGTTTGCTGCCAACGGCAAGCGCGTGGGCAAGAAGGACCTGGGTCTCATGCAGGCTACCTACGGCAACGTATATGTAGCACAGGTGGCTATGGGTGCTGACCAGAGCCAGTGTCTGAAGGCATTCCGCGAGGCTGAGGCTTGGCATGGTCCTTCACTCGTCATCGCCTACGCTCCCTGTATCAACCACGGTCTGAAGGCCAAGGGTGGCATGGGTAAGAGCCAGGCCGAGGAGGCTAAGGCTGTTGAGTGTGGTTACTGGCAGCTGTGGCGCAACAATCCTGCTCTGGCCGAGGAGGGCAAGAATCCCTTCCAGCTGGATAGCAAGGAGCCCGACTGGGACAAGTTCCAGGACTTCCTCGAGGGTGAGGTTCGTTTCCTCTCGCTCAAGAAGGCTGCTCCCCTGGAGGCACAGGAACTCTACGATGCCTGCAAGGAGGCTGCCAAGCGCCGCTACAAGACCTATATCCGCAAGACGCAGGAAGACTGGTCACTCTGAACGAAGAAGTAAGTTCACTTGATGAACGTCATATCATCCATGAGCCCGGCAACATGATTGCCGGGCTCTTTTATGTTTGTGCAACAGCCTCCCTGACATAGGGTGCCCCCCACGGCTGGGGATATTGAAGAAGACAAAAAAGGCCGAAAAGTGTTCAATACACGACTTTCTGCCTGCATTTTGTATCATATATGGCAAAATATCACTACCTTTGCAGCCAGAATGGAACAGAAATGCAAGACAAACAAGGGATATGCCCTGGTGACAGGTGCCAGTTCGGGCATAGGCTATGCCTACGCACAGGCACTGGCAACCCGTGGCTATCCGCTCATCATCGTGAGCAACGAGGAGGCCATCCATGACAAGGGAGCCGAACTGAGAGGGCTCTTTCCCCACCTCGATATCGTGGCACGGCAACAGGACCTCGGACTGCCTAAGGCGGCCAGGGAACTGTACGAATGGACGAAGGCGAGGGACATGGAGGTGGAGGTGCTCATCAACAACGCCGGAGTGTACCACGACAGGGACTTCCTGCAGGACAGTGAGGGTTTCACGGAACTCATCCTGAACCTGCATGTGGTGACTCCCGCCATGCTCTGTTACTACTACGGACAGGACATGCAGCAACGGCACCGGGGTTACATCCTCAACATGAGTTCGGTGACCTCCAACTACGGCGCACAACGCATGTCCACCTACGCTTCCACCAAGGGTTTCCTCCGGCTCTTCACCCGTTCCCTCCACATCGAACTGCGGCAGCAGGGCATTCATGTCACCTGCGTACGTCCGGGAGCCGTGGCCACCCCACTCTACCACCTCAACGCACGGGCCATGAAGGCCGGACTGGCCATGGGAGCCATCATACGTCCTGAGCAACTGGCAGAAAAGGGGCTGCGGGCTCTCTTCAGGGGAAAGCACGAGACAACACCTGGCCTCTTCACCAAACTGTTGGCTCTCGTCCCCCTCCTCCCTACCTGGCTGCTGCGCCTCATCCGTCGATGGGGATGGTTCTGAATCAATGAACAATGAACAATGAATAATTAACAATGGGCTGCGCGAAACTATCCGGACCAGTCAAACTAGAAAGACTAGTATATCTAGCAGAACTAGAATAACTAGAATAACTAGAACGACTAGAACAACTAGAACAACTAGTAAATCTAGCCTGGCTAGTCCTTCGGCAGACCTCTTCTCTCCCTCTCAACTATGAACTGCCTGCTACTATACTTCACCGGCACCTACAACACGCGCTACATCACCCAGAAGCTGAAGTGGCGCCTGGAGGAGGAGGGTTGGCACATCACCACCCATGAGATAGATCCCCTCCACAACGAGCCACTGGACTACTCCGGCTATGACATCATTGGCCTGGGCAGCCCCATCCATGGCTTTGCGGCTCCCTACGCCTTCCTGCGCTTCATCCGCCACCAGAAATTCCCGGCCGGCATCCGTGCCTTCATCTACAAGAACTCCGGCGAGACGTACCACGCAAACGATGCGTCCTCCAAGTACTTCCTGCGCAAGTTGCGCAAGGACAAGGTGAGGGTCACCAATGAATACCACTTCATGATGCCCTACAACATCCACTTCCGCTTCGAGGATGCCTGCATCCGCGAGATGCTGGAGATGGACAAGAAACTACTGGAGATTCTGGTATATGAACTCACCCACGACATCCCCAACTGGAAACCCTACAAACTGTGGCCGCGCTTTGTAGCCACCATGGTGGCGCGCCCCCAGTACATCGGAGGACCTGTCAACTCCTTCTTCTACAAGGTGGACAAGGAGAAGTGCATCAACTGCGACCTGTGCGTCAAGAGTTGTCCCACAAAGAACATCTACCGTAACGAACGGGGAGAACTGGCCTTCCACCACAATTGCCTCATGTGTATGCGTTGCTCCTTCTACTGTCCGGGCGATGCCTTCGACATCGGTTTCCTGGAAGACTGGGGATGGCATGTCAACATCAAGGGAGGCTATGACTTCAAGCGCATTGAAAAAATGCCGCTCAAACCCTTCATCACGCCTCAAACCCAGGGATTCTTCAAATGCTATATCGAGAAATATGCCACCATCAACCAACGCTACAAGGAACTCTTCGGTGACAAACCCTGCATCAACAAGAACTGGTGCTGATGTCGTGGGTTCGGAGAGTTGAGAGTTTAGGGGTTAGAGCAGTTGAATGAGTTGAAAGTTTAAAGAGTTATTCGACATATGTCTCATCAAGTTTCGCAAGTGAGAAGTTATGGGGTATATTATCAGCCTTCCAGGCTAATACCCCATAAACTATAACCCATAAACTATAAACTCAAAAACAATAACCTCTTCGATAACCTATAACCCATAACCATTCAACATGAATAAATTATTCGAAACATGCAAACTGGGCCCCATTGAACTGAGGAACCGAACCATCCGTTCGGCTGCCTTTGAATCCATGGGCAAGAATTTCGGTCCCACTCAGGAACTCAAGGACTACCACGTGGCTGTGGCCCGTGGTGGCATAGGTATGACTACCCTGGCATACGCTGCCATCAACCGCGGTGCCATCTCCTTCAACAGTCAGCTGTGGCTGCGCGAGGAGATCCTGCCCGGCCTGCAGGACATCACGGATGCCGTACATGCCGAGGGAGCCAAGGTAGGCATCCAGCTGGGACACTGCGGCGACATGACACACTGGTTCACGGCAGGCTGCTTCCCCGTGGGACCTTCCTACGGTTTCAACCTCTACTCCCCTACCTTCGTACGCGGTCTCCGCAAGAAGGAGATTCCCGAGATTGCCAAGGACTTCGGCCGTGCCGTGGAACTCTGTCACCGTGCAGGGTTCGACTCCGTGGAGGTTCACGCCGGACACGGCTACCTCATCTCACAGTTCCTCTCTCCCTATACCAACCACCGTCACGATGAATATGGCGGTTCACTGGACAACCGTATGCGCTTCATGCGCATGTGTCTGGAGGAGACAAAGGAGAAGTGTGAGAAGTACGGCATGGCCATGCTCGTAAAGCACAACATGGAGGATGGCTTCAAGCGTGGCATACAGATTCCCGAGAGTCTCGTCATCGCCAAGGAGATAGAACGGCTGGGAGCCGACAGCATCGTGCTCACCTCCGGCTTCGTCAGCAAGGCACCCATGGCGGTGATGCGCGGCCGCATCCCCACCAAGAGCATGGCGTACTACATGCCCTTGAAGTCATGGCCCCAGAAGCTCGTGGTGAACCTCTTCGGCAAATGGATGATCAAGCAGTATGACTTTCAGGAGTGCTTCTTCCTGGAGAATGCCAAGAAGTTCCGCAAGGAACTGAAGTGTCCGCTCACCTACGTGGGAGGACTCGTGTCGCGCGAAGGCATCGAACGTGTACTGGCCGAAGGCTTTGAGACGGTGCAGATGGCACGGGCACTGGTCAACGACCCGGACTTCGTCAATAAACTGCGGGAGGGTGACCTCAGCACGCGTAGTGGATGCGACCACCGCGACTACTGCATCGCCCGCATGTATTCCGACAAGATGGTGTGCTGTCACAACTGCCAGGATATTCCCGAGAAGCTATGGAAGGAACTCAGAAAGATGTAGTCATCGTAACGGGTGCCACAGGCAGCATGGGAGCCGTGGCCACACGAAAGCTGGCCGCTGAGGGAAAGCATGTCATCATGGCGTGCCGCAATACCGTCAAGGCAGAGGCGCTGCGTTGGGAGATACTGAAGGAACAACCCGAAGCCTCCCTCACCATCCTACCTCTCGAATTGTCCTCCCCGACCTCCATCCAGTCCTTTGTAAGGTCACTGGAAGGGAAGCGCATCACGGCTCTCTTCTGCAACGCGGGCATCAAGGCGCACCGCTACATGCAGAACGAGGAAGGCTACGAGATGGACTTTGCCACCAACTACCTGGGCAACCGCCTCCTCACCCTCCTGCTCCTGCCTCTCATGCCAGAGGGAGCCCACATCGTCCTCATGGTGTCGCTGACCACCAAACTGGCCCGCCTCGACCTCCGCTGGAAGGAAAGGGGAGAGAGGGAGTTCGGACAACTCTCCACCTACGGAAGTTCCAAACTGGCCCTGCTCTACTTTGCCATCGGACTGGGGCGGCGGCATCCCGGACTGCATGTCAACGTCTCCGACCCCGGGGTGGTGAACAGCAACATGATTACCATGGGACGCTGGTACGACCCACTGGCCGACCTCTTCTTCCGTCCCTTCATCAAGACTCCGGCACAGGGAGTACAACCTGCCCTGCGTGCCCTGCAGTCAGAGCATACGCTGAAGTACTTCGTGGGAAACAAGGTAAAAAACATGCCTGCCCGCTTCCTCCACAGTCCTCTCGTAGAACTGTTGTGGAAACAGGCAGACACGTTGCAGCAGGCTTATCTGACCGACAAAACTTCAAGCACAGGAAAGTAGGGCGCCTCGTGCCTCTACTTCTCTCCTGGAATCTTGGCCCATCCGCTGACGGCAAAGGTCACCGCACAGCACGCTGCCACCCAGAGGAAGAAGCCGGAGAAGCCCAGCACGTCGGCCAGCCAACCGGCCATCATGCCCGGGAGCATCATGCCCAGGGCTTGCAGGGCCGTACAGAAGGAGAAGACACTGGTGCTGCACTCGCCACGCGAGAAATACACCAGGAACAGACTGTAAGCGGTGAATCCGAAGCCGTAACCGAACTGTTCGAGGATGACACCGGCATAGACGGGCACCAGACTGGCGGGTTGCGCAAGGGCAAAATAGACATAGACCAAGTCGGGAAGGGAGATGGCCATCACCATGGGCCACCACCAACGCTTCAGCCCATGCAGGGAGACAACGATGCCTCCCAGAATGCCACCCGCCAGAAGGGCGATCACACCCACCGTACCATAGATGATACCCAGGTTGACGGTGTCCAGTGCCATGCCGCCTTCCTCCAGGGGACGCAGCATGAAGGGCTGTGCCATCTTGGCCAGCTGTGCCTCAGGAAAACGGAACAGCAGCATGAAGAGGAGCGCACTCCAGAGGTGGGGCTTGCGGGCAAAGGCGGAGAGGGTGTCACGGAACGGAATCTTCCGCACGGCAGATGGCTGCTCCACCCTGGGGGTAGCCCAGGCGTGCCAGTTTCCTAACAGCACCATGAGGAGGGCCAGCACACCCATGGTCACCATCCAGGCCGGTGACACGCCATAGCGCGTCTCCAGCCATCCGGCCATCATGACGAGCAATCCCTGACAGAATATCATCCCCACCCGGTAGGCCGTACTGCGTATGCCTACATAGAGTGCCTGCTGCTTCTCGTCCAGTCCAAGGATGTAGAAGCCATCGGCAGCAATGTCGTGGGTGGCACTGCTGAAAGCCATCAGCCAGAAGAAGGCAAGACTCCCCCTGAGCCAGCCGTCCGTGGGCAGTGTCAGTGCCACGGCAGCCAGCGAGGCCCCCACCATCCACTCCATGCTGATAATCCACCAGCGCTTGGTGCGGAAACTATCTACCAGGGGACTCCACAGGGGTTTGATGACCCAGGGCAAATAGAGCCAGCCCGTATATAGGGCCAGCTCCGTATTGGTAAGTCCCAGATTGGTGTACATGATGACGCTGAGCGTCATGACAGCCATATAGGGGACTGCTTCTGCAAAATAAAGGGTGGGAACCCAACACGCAGGATGCTTCATCGCATTCAGAAAGAAAACATCACAGCAATTTCTTAGTAACTACGTGCAATGAGCACACGGCAGGTGGCAGGCTTGCCGCTCACCATATCTACGCCGGGGGTCTGCTCTACACCGAAAGGTACGCAGCGGATGGTGGCCTGCGTGTCTTCCTTGATCTTAGCTTCGGTCTCGGCCGTACCATCCCAGTGGCAGAGGAAGAAGCCGCCACCCTTGACACGCTCCTTGAACTCCTCGTAGTTGTCGCACTCGTAGATGTGCTCGTCGCGGAAGGTAACTGCCTTGCGGTAGATGTTCTCCTGAATCTCATCCAACAGGGTCTTGACATACTCTGCAATGCCTTCCAGAGGACGTACCTCCTTCTCCAGGGTATCACGGCGCATCACCTCTACGGTACCATTCTCCAGGTCACGGGCACCCAGCACCAGACGTACGGGAATGCCCTTCAGTTCGTAGTCGGCAAACTTGAATCCAGGACGCTTGTTATCGGAGTTGTCATACTTCACGGTAATGCCCAGGGCTTGCAGCTTCTCCACGATGGGAGCCACGGCGGCATCTACGGCAGCCATCTGTGCGGGCTTGCCGCCGATGGGGATGATAACCACCTGGAGGGGAGCCAGGGCAGGAGGAAGCACCAGACCGTTGTCATCGGAATGGGTCATGATGAGGGCACCCATCAGACGGGTGCTGACACCCCATGAGGTAGCCCAGGCATACTCGGGCTTGTTCTCCTTGTTGAGGAACTGTACGTCGAAGGCCTTGCCGAAATTCTGGCCCAGGAAATGGCTGGTACCACTCTGCAGGGCCTTGCCGTCCTGCATCATGGCCTCGATGGTGTAGGTGTCCAGGGCACCGGCAAAACGCTCTGTCTCGCTCTTCACGCCCTGCACCACGGGTACGGCCATGTAATGCTCTGCAAAGTCGGCATACACCTTGAGCATCTGCTGGGCACGTGCCTCGGCCTCCTCTCGGGTGGCATGGGCCGTGTGACCCTCCTGCCACAGGAACTCGCTGGTGCGGAGGAACAGGCGGGTACGCATCTCCCAGCGCATCACGTTGCACCACTGGTTGCACAGCACG
The DNA here is from genome assembly GCA_945787235.1 of uncultured Prevotellaceae bacterium. Lineage (GTDB taxonomy): Bacteria > Bacteroidota > Bacteroidia > Bacteroidales > Bacteroidaceae > Physcousia. The sequence continues at coordinate 2,194 of CALZGT010000025.1, read as the reverse complement.
GGCAGGTCGCGGTAAGAATGAATCCAGTTTTTGTAGGTATTCCAGATAATGGTCTCGCTGGTGGGACGGATAATGAGTTCCTCCTCCAGCTTGGCTGCGGGATCCACCACCACGCCGTCGTGTGTCTCGTTCGTCTTCAGGCGGTAGTGGGTCACCACGGCGCACTCCTTGGCGAAACCCTCGACATGCTCAGCCTCCTTGCTCAGGAAGGACTTGGGAATGAGCAGGGGGAAATAGGCATTCTGCACCCCTGTAGCCTTGAACATGTCATCAAGGATGCGCTGCATCTTCTCCCAGATGGCATAACCATAGGGCTTGATGACCATACAGCCGCGCACGTCGCTCTGCTCTGCGAGGTCTGCCTTTACCACCAACTCGTTGTACCACTTGGAGTAGTCAACACTTCTTTTTGTCAGAAAATCAAGTTCTTTTGCCATAGTAAAAGTTTCTAATTCAGGCCGATGGAAAGAAGCTGCTACAGAAATGCGTCCAGGGTAAAAAGGCAAGCTGACACCTTTCCCCACATAGTCCAAGTTCCTCCCTCCGACCTCTGAGTTTTTCTTTATTCGGTGCAAAATTACTAAAAAAAAGTCAAAGAAGTGCGGTATCTCAGAAAAAAGTTGTAACTTTGCCACAGATTTACACCATATCCAGCATTCAACAAGGAAACAAAAATCTTATTATTCATTATTAAATTAATTATTATGAAAGGAATCAAGTCAATTATTGCTGTACTTTGCGTAAGCATGGGACTGGGTAGTTGTGGCATGAGCAACGCCGCCAAGGGTGGTATGATTGGTGGTGCCGCAGGTGGTGCTGCTGGCAGTGCTATCGGTGCCGGTATCGGTGCTTTGGCCGGCGGCAAGCATGGCGCCAAGATTGGTGCTGCCATCGGTGCAGGTGTAGGCGTGGCCGCTGGTGGTACCGCAGGTGCTCTCATCGGAAAGAAGATGGACCGTGCCAAGGCTGCTGCCCAGGCCGTGGAGAATGCACAGGTAACGATGGTGAAGGACGTGAATGGCCTGGATGCCGTTAAGGTTACCTTCGACAATGGCATTCTCTTCAAGCAGGGCAAGGCTGAGCTGCAGGCTGCCGCAAAGACCTCTCTGCAGAATTTCGCCAGCAAGGTGCTGAACGTATATACCGACTGCGACGTGACCATCCGTGGTTTCGCCAGCAGCGAGGGCAGTGAGGCTACCAACCTGACCGTTAGCCAGAACCGTGCCAACTCCGTCAAGAACTACCTGACAGGCAGCTGCAGTGTAAGCAGTGCACAGATCAAGGAGACCTCTGGTCTGGGCGAGAACCCCGACTACCTCATCCGTGATGCCAACGGCAACGAACTCAAGGAGGCCAGCCGCCGCGTAGAGGTTTATCTGTACGCCAGCGAGGCCATGATCAAGGCTGCCAACGAAGGTACGTTGAAGTAAGGTCAGTTCTATCTGTTAAGTGAAACGATTAGGAAAAATACTATTATGGATTGTGCTCCTTTTCTTTGGGAGCACAATCCTTGTTGTTTATCTCTACCGCTACATGCCCGTGTACTACACCCCACTCATGGGCATCAGGGCCTGGGAACAGCACAGCGAGGGAGAACCCCTGAAGTGCAGCCATCACTGGGTACCGCTGGACAGCATCACGCCCTATATGGCCATTGCCGTCATTGCCAGCGAGGACCAGCTCTTCACCGAGCACAATGGCTTTGACCTCAAGGCCATCGAGCAGGCTCGCAAGGAAGCCAAGGAAGGCAAGCGACGCAGAGGGGGCAGCACCATCAGCCAACAGACTGCCAAGAACGCATTCCTCTGGCCTCATTCCACCTGGACACGCAAGGGATTCGAAACGTACTTCACTTTGCTGATAGAATGGATGTGGGACAAGGGACGTATCATGGAAGTCTATCTGAATTCCATAGAGATGGGACCGGGCATCTATGGTGTGGAAGCCGTAGCCCGTGAACACTTCCACAGGACTGCTGCCACACTGAGCCGTGAGCAATGTGCCCTGATAGCCGCCACCCTCCCCAATCCTCGCCGCTTCAGCAGCCGATACCCTTCGGCCTACATGCGCAAGCGACAGCGCCAGATTCTCCAGCAGATGCGCTATGTGGAACATTTCTGGAAAGAATGGAAAGAATCAATTAATAAGGAATAAGGAACAATTAACAATGAGCTGCGCGAAGCTAACAGGACTA
>CALZGT010000024.1 GCA_945787235.1 uncultured Prevotellaceae bacterium | reverse complement strand
ACGGTGTGAGGGTATGAGGACGTACGACCAGACTGTGCCTGGACGTACGTACAAGTTACTTATTTGGGTTTATGATTTATGGTTCATTGTGCAGGGTGATGGAACATTATCCGGCAGAATGGTTACTGCCCCCCAAGAGGTTCATGCGTGCAATGTACTTGCCGATGATGTCGAACTCGATGTTGACGAGCGTGCCGGGGTGGATGTGGTGGAAATTGGTGTGCTCGAAGGTATAGGGGATGATGCACACCTGGAAAGTGTCCTCGGTGGGGTTACACACGGTGAGGCTGACACCGTTGACGGTGACGCTGCCCTTATCGACGGTGAAATAGCCACGACGTGCCAGGTCTCGGTCGAAGGCGTAACGGAAGGTGTATTGGTGGCTGCCCTCCTGGTCTTCCACGGCAATGCACTCGGCAGTCTGATCGACATGCCCCTGCACGATGTGGCCATCCAGGCGGCCGTTCATCTGCATGGAACGCTCTACGTTGACTTCATCGCCCACACGGAGTTGACCCAGGTTGCTGCGCTCCAGCGTCTCGCGCATGGCCGTCACGGTATATTGTCCGTCCCGGGTGCTCACCACAGTGAGGCACACCCCATTGTGGGCCACGCTCTGGTCGATGCCCAACTCGTCCACGAAACTGCACTTCAGGGTGAAATGCACGTTGTCCAACTCATGCTCAATGGCCGTTACCACAGCCGTTTCTTCTACGATACCTGAAAACATATTCTACTCTCTGTTGGTTTGAATGTCTATACCTTAATTATATATAAGCGAAAAGGACTGATGACCTTTTCTTTGCGCAAAGGTAATACAATTTGCGCAATAAAGTGTCAACAAATGATAAAAAAAGCCACAGAATTAGTCATTTCGGCTTTTTTTTTGTAACTTTGCGCCGTTTTAACATTATACAGAACAAACAATAACGAAGATGAAAAAGTTCCTATTACTGCTGGCACTCTGCCTGCCACTCACCACCCAGGCCAAGGAAAAACGTGATGACTCACCCTACATGAAGGGGGCGGTACCCGAGGTAAACGGCATCGTGACCTTCAGCAAGGCGTTCAAGGTGCCGGGAAAGAGCAAGCAGCAGATTTACAGTGTGCTGAAGCCCTGGATAACCAACCTGGTGGACAGTTCCATCGAGGCCCCCGGACAGTATGCACGCACCACCATGGACACGCAGGACACCATCGTGGCCAAGGTGTGCGAATGGCAGATATACAAGCAGAAGGTGCTCAATCTGGACCGCTCACGATTCCGCTACACGCTGGCCGTCATCATCGAGGATGGAAGGGTGCAGCTCAAGCAGACCAACCTCAGCTACTACTACGGTGAGGACATGGAGGGCAACAAGGGACAGATCTACCGTGCCGAGGAGTGGATTACCGACAGCCGCTCTCTCAACAAGGCACAGACCAAGTTGCTGCCCCAGAGCGGTAAGTTCCGCCGCAAGACGGTGGACCGCGCCAAGGAACTCTTCGAGCAGGCCATGGATGCCTTCGACCAGAAGGAGGCCCCCGCTGCACCCGTAGTGAAGGTACGCAAGGGGGTAGTAGAGGAATGAAAGAGGAAGAGGCCCTGTGGCTGAAGTCCCAGATAAGACAGGGAAGGCTACAGGAGGCGGAACAATGGTTGCACAAGGCACTCACCGAATGCCCTGCCGACGATCAACTGTACTTCTGGATGGGCAACCTGGAGAGGCAGCGCAACAACTTCCCAAGGGCACTGGAGCACTACGCCACGGCCATGGAGATGAACGAGGAGAGTCCGGCCAGGGAAGCCCACGGAATGCTCATGGACATCCTGCGGTTCTACGACGTAGATAGGTATAACGTGTGAACAAGGTACTGCCCTCCAGGTGAGACAAGAAGAAACAACAACAGAAGACAAAAACAAATATGCCATCTATGACAAGGATGAGAGGTGCCATCGTGGTGGACACCGAAAGGTGCAAGGGATGCAGGCTCTGCGTCAAGGCCTGCCGCCTGGGACTCATCACGCTGACCGACAAGGCCGTGAACCACAAGGGCTATCCCTACGCCCAGCAGACGGACTGGGAGGCGTGCAACGGCTGTACGGCATGTGCCACGGTGTGCCCCGACGGGTGCATCACGGTGTATAGAAAGAGAGAAGAATGAACCAAGCAAATATGGAAGAAGAGATAATGCTGATGAAGGGCAACGAGGCCGTGGCCCACGCCGCCATAAGGTGTGGATGCGACGGTTTCTTCGGATACCCCATCACACCGCAGAGCGAGATTCTCGAAACGCTCTCGATCGAGAAGCCCTGGGAAACGACAGGCATGGTGGTGCTACAGGCCGAAAGTGAACTGGCCAGCATCAACATGGTGTATGGAGGCGGTGCCTCGGGCAAAAGGGTCATGACCTCCTCCAGCAGCCCGGGAGTGGCACTCATGCAGGAGGGAATAACCTACATGGCGGGAGCCGAGATACCGGGACTCATCGTCAACGTGCAGCGGGGCGGACCGGGACTGGGCACCATCCAGCCCAGCCAGTCGGACTACAACCAGGCTACGCGCGGAGGCGGTAACGGCGACTACAACACCATAGTACTGGCACCGGCCACGGTGCAGGAGATGGCTGACTTCGTGGACCTGGCCTTCACGCTGGCTTTCCAATACCGCACGCCGGTGATGATGCTCAGCGACGGGGCCATAGGACAGATGATGGAGAAGGTCAAGCTGCCTGCCCCAAAACCTCGTCTCACCCGCGAGCAGATAGAGGAAAGATACCCCTGGGCTGCCTCGGGAAGACGGGGAGGACAGAATCCGCGCGTGCTGACGTCCCTGGACCTCGACCCGGCTGTCATGGAACAGCATAACCTGCACCTGCAGCGGAAGTATGCCGAAATAGAAGCCAAGGAGGTGAGGTTCGAGGAACTGATGTGTGAGGATGCCGACATCGTCATCGTGGCTTTCGGCAGTGCCGCACGCATCTGCAGGAAGGCCATGGAGGATGCACGGCAGAGGGGCATCAGGGTGGGAATGCTCCGACCCATCACGCTTTGGCCGTTCCCCACCCAAGAGATACAGCGCCTCTCAGAGACCTGCCAGCGGTTCCTCTGTGTGGAAATCAACGCGGGACAGATGCTCTATGACATCAGGCAGGCAGTGAACGGAAAGCGGCCCGTGGATTTCTACGGACGCTGCGGTGGCATGATGCCTACGCCAGAGGAGGTACTGACATGTCTGACTAACATCAAGGACTGAAACTATGGGCAACCAACTGGAAGAACTGGAAGCTGAGGTGCAACGCATCCGCGCCAGACGCAACAAGGGTATCGACCGTGACAAGCTGAGGATCGTGCTGAACTGGGCATTCCTCGTCATCGCGGCCGTCGGACTCGTCATGTATTTCACGCATGAACCGGGAGACCGCATGACGGCCCTGTGGATCATCGGAGGGGCCATGATACTCAAAATTATCGAATTCGTACTTCGATTCACAGCATGATGACAAAAGAAGAACTGATACAACCGGAGAACATCGTCAGCCGGAAACCCCGGCTGCTGAACGATGAAACGATGCACTACTGCCCGGGATGCAGCCATGGCATGGTGCACAAACTCGTTGCCGAGGTCATCGAGGAAATGGGTATCGAGGGGGACACCATAGGAATATGCCCCGTGGGATGTGCCGTCTTTGCCTACCGATACATTGACATCGACTGGATAGAGGCGGCACACGGCAGGGCACCGGCCATTGCCAGCGCACTGAACAGGATGTGGCCGCAGCACCTTGTCTTTACCTACCAGGGGGACGGGGACCTGGCCTGCATAGGCACGGCTGAAACCATCCATGCCCTCAACAGGGGGGAGAATTTCACCGTCATCTTCATCAACAATGCCATCTACGGCATGACGGGCGGACAGATGGCTCCCACCACCCTGCTGGGCATGAAGACGAGTACGTGTCCCTACGGCAGGCAGCCTGACCTGCACGGCTATCCGCTGCAGATTACGCAGATAGCGGCATCGCTGCAAGGGACGTGCTACGTGACGCGACAGGCGGTACACAACGTGGCGGCCATCCACCGGGCCAAGAAGGCACTGCGCAAGGCGTTCGAGAACAGCCTGAAGAGGAGGGGGACGTCCTTCGTGGAAATCGTCAGCACGTGCAACGCGGGCTGGAAGATGTCACCCGAGAAGGCCAACGAATGGATGGAAGAGAATCTCTTCAAGACGTACCCCCTGGGGGACTTAAAGGACATAGAGGAATGAAGAAGGAAATCATCATAGCAGGATACGGAGGACAGGGCGTGCTGTCCATGGGAAAGATTCTGGCTTACGCCGGACTCATGGAGGGAAAGGAGGTGAGCTGGATGCCGGCTTACGGACCGGAGCAGAGGGGCGGCACGGCCAACGTGACCGTCATTCTCAGTGACGAGGCCATCTCATCGCCCATACTCAGTGAGTTTGACATCGCCATCGTCCTCAACCAGGCTTCCCTCTACAAGTTCGAGGGAAAGGTGAAACCGGGCGGGACGCTCATCTTTGACCCCAACGGCATCATGGACCGACCCACGAGGACGGACATCGACATCTACAGTATTCCGGCCACGGAAACGGCCGTGGAGATGCGCAATGCCAAGGCGTTCAACATGCTGGTGCTGGGGGGACTGCTCAAGGTGGTTCCCATGCTAGACATCGACAACGTGCTCAAGGGGCTCAGGAAGACGCTGCCGGAAAGGCATCACCACCTCATCCCCATGAACGAGGAGGCGTTGCACAGGGGCATGGACATCATCGAGAGGAATCAATAATCTGACACCAAAAGACGGCTTGATGCACAAGATACTATTGGCCGCCATAATGATGGCATGCTGCATGGCGGAGGCTGTGGCACAGAATCTACCGACCCGAAGGGTGGGCATGGACAACCAGCAGTTCTCCACCAATGGCGACGGGTACGGCACCCCTGACCATACGGATTTCGACAACGAATCGGGCGACAAGACCGTGGGCTCGAACCGCATGATATGGGGACGCGACACGACGAAGCAGGACAAGAAGGTGCCCATCGGCATCTTCCAGTGGACCATAGACCCGAGGCTGGGAACGGTCATCCCAGCCGAGAACACGGACACGGTGGTGAAGCACTATGGCAATTTCCACAATACGGATGGGTACAACGGGGAGTATTCCTACCTGGGAAACCTCGCTGCCCCACGACTCTCACGCATCTATATCAACAGGACGGAGGATCTCCCGTTCTTTTTCCTCCAACCGCTTTCCTACGGACTGACCACCCTCCAGGACTTCCGCTTCTCCAACACGCTGAGCCCGCTCACCAACCTGACCTACCACAGTTGCGGCAACCGACAGACGGGCGAGGACCGTGTCAGGGCGTACTTTGCCTCCAACATCAACAAGGTGAGTGGCATCGGATTCCTCGTAGATTATCTTTATGGCAGAGGCTACTACAACTCGTCGCAGAACTCGGTCTTCAACTCCAACCTCTTTGGCTACTACCGGGGGGAACGCTACGAGATGCATCTCTGGACGGACTTCGGGCACCAGAAGAATGCAGAGAACGGTGGTATCGAGGATGACAAGTACATATACGACCCACAGAGTTTTCCGCAGAAGTATGGCTCGAAGGATATTCCTACCATGCTGAATGACACGTACAACAGGAATGACTTCCAGACGTACTACCTCACGCACAGATACAACCTGGGCTACCAGAAGGACGTGGAACTGCCGGATTCGCTGAAACCGCAGATGCCCTCTGACCAGGAACTCTTGAAACCGCTCACGGACAGCCTCAAGCTGGTGCTGGCCAATGACACGCTACAGCGCAACCTGGTGCTGGACTCGCTCAGGACGAAGTGGACCAACAGTCAGGTGATGCCTACGGAGTTCGTTCCCGTGAGCAGCATCATACATACGCTGGAGGTCAACAGGATGAACCACAGGCACTATGGGTATGACACGCCGGAGACTTACTTCACCAACCACTACTACGGCGACATCAACCGCATCAAGGACCGCACGCAGGCTCTCACCGTACGCAACACGGTGGGGCTCTCCATGCTCGAAGGCTTCAAGAAGTGGGTCAAGATGGGTATCACGGCATTTGCCTCGCACGAATTTGAACGCTATTCACTGCCCACCGTGCAGGCAGACACCATTTCGGGCATGAAGGACTACACGGAGAACAAGTTCAGCGTGGGAGGCGAGATAAGCAAGGCGTACGGACAATGGCTGCACTACAGGGCCAACGGACAGATTGTACTGGCCGGCGATGACATAGGGGAGTTTGAAGCGGAGGGAAATGCCGATCTGGGCATACCACTGGGAAAGCGTGACACGGTGCAGCTCGAAGCCAGGGCTTTCATCCGCAACACGATGCCGGACTTCTACCTCAGGCACTACCACTCACAGTCGGCCTGGTGGGACAGGGAACTGGACATGGAGAAGCGCATGCGCATCGAAGGAACGCTCAGCAATAAACGTTCCAAGACGAGTCTCACGGTGGGTTTCGAGAACATAGCCAAATATGCGTACCTGGGTATCGAGAAGACATTGTTGCCGAAGGGTGATGCCAACAGCACGCAGAGTACGGAGTACAGCCATGCGGTGAAGGTACACCAGGCTGGCAAGAACATACAGGTCTTCAGCGCGACGCTGAAACAGGATTTCCGCCTGGGACCGCTGAATTGGGAGAATGACCTTACGTTCCAGACTACTTCCTCGGCCGACGTGCTGCCGTTGCCCAAGTTCAATGCCTACACCAACCTGTACCTGCTCTTCCGCATTGCGCGGGTGCTCAGGGTGGAACTGGGAGCGGACATGCGCTATTTCACCAAGTACTACGCACCGGACTATGCGCCCGACCTGGGACAGTTTGCCGTGCAGGACAGCCAGAAACCACGGGTAGAGATTGGCAACTACCCCATCATCAATGCCTATGCCAACCTGCACCTCAAGCACTGCCGCATCTATTTCAAGGTGAACCATGTCAATGCAGGCACGGGCCACATGTTCCTGGCACCCCACTACCCCATCAACCCCATGACCATTCACTGGGGCGTGAGCTGGAATTTCTTCAACTGATAAAGGTTATTTCAACTGACGCATCAGTTGCATGACATACTGACGGTCTGCACCGAGTTCAAGGGCTCGCTGCAGATCTTTTTTTGCCTGTTTCTTCTTCTTCATGCTGAGGTAGCATTCTCCGCGGCTCAGGTAGGCATCGGGATTCTCAGGGGCCAGTTCCACAGCTTTGTCAAAGTCGTAGAGGGCCACTTCGTACTGCTTTTCCTGCAGTTCCATCCCTCCACGCAGGAGGTAATTGGTAGCATGGTGGGGATAGAGCTGGATGAGGTTGTTGACAACCTCCATGGCCTCACGGGGACGGCGGTCCTTGGCGTTCAGGAGGCAGAAGCCCTGCAGGGCATCCTCGCGCGTTGGCTGCAGCCTGAGCAGATGGTCATAGTCCTGGCGGGCCTTGCGGTAGTCCTGCTTTCGGGTGTAGAGGTGGGCACGGAAGAAGAGGGCCTCAGTGTGGTCGGGACTGAGATCCAACACGGCAGAGTAGTCGGACAGGGCACGCTGCTCATTGCCCAGACGATAATAGAGGGAGGCACGGTCCAGGAGAAGCCCCAGCGTAGTGGGTGACAGGTTCAGTCCCAGGGTATAGCTCTCCAGGGCTTCGTGGTCACGTCCCGTGCGTTCCTGTATCTGCCCGATGTGGCGGAACAGCAGGGCGTTGCTCTTGAGGGCGGGACTCAACTGCATGGCCTGACGGAACGTCTGCTCTGCCTGCGTGAGACTGTCATGCTCCATCTGCGAGAGACCGCGTTCCACATACTCCTTGTAGCTCTGTGCAGAACCTGGAAGGGAAAAGAGAAGCAAAAGGGGAAAGATGGGTTTCAAGGGAAGAGGGTGTTTAGAAAAGTTTGAAAATAACTTAGGATGCAAAAAATAAAAACCTGCCCACAGAAGATTCCGTGCTTACTCACGGCACCTCCTGAGGCAGGCGTTCTGCATATCTTTCAGCTCATCAGGCCTTCCTGATGTAATCTACAATCCACTGTCCTACTTCCTTGGTGCCGTACTTTTCACCGCCCTCAACCTGAATCTCGGGGGTGCGCACATTGGCATCAAGACTGGCGTTGACAGCCTCACGGATAAGTTGTCCTTCCTCCTTGAGGTCAAAGTACTCGAAGAGCATGGCTACAGAAAGAATCTGTGCCAGGGGATTGGCAATGTTCAGTCCCTTGCCCTGGGGCCAGCTGCCGTGGATGGGTTCGAAGACGGGCGTATGCTCACCCGTGGAAGCACTGGGCAGCAGACCCATGGAACCCGTGATGACACTGCCTTCGTCGGTAAGGATGTCGCCGAAGGTGTTCTCCGTCACCATGACATCGAAGAAACGGGGGTCCTGAATCATGCGCATGGCGGCATTATCGACATACATGAAGTCGGTGGTGACATCGGGGTACTCGCCCATCATCTCCTGAGCCACCTTGCGCCACAGACGGCTGCTGGCCAGCACGTTGGCCTTATCCACCACGGTAAGATGCTTGCGGCGCTGGCGGGCATACTGATAGGCTACACGCAGGATGCGCTCTACCTCAGGACGGCTGTAGTAGTTGGTGTCCAGGGCATCTTCTACGCCCTCAGCATTGAGGGTGGGCTCCTGCTTCTTGCCGAAATACATACCGCCGGTCAACTCACGGATGCAGATGAAGTCGGCACCGCGTACCATCTCGTCCTTCAGGGGGGACTTGTGGATGAGGCACTCGAAAGTCTCTACGGGACGGATATTGGCATAGAGTCCCAGTTTCTTGCGCATGGCCAGAAGTCCCTGCTCGGGGCGCACCTTGGCACTGGGGTTGTTGTCGAACTTGGGGTCACCGACACTGGCAAACAGCACGGCATCGGCTTCCATGCAGGTCTGGAACGTGTCTTCGGGGAAGGGGTCACCCACCTCGTCGATGGCGTGGGCACCACACAGGGCTTCCTTGTAGGACACTTCGTGACCAAACTTCTCAGCAATGGCACTGCACACGGCTACACCCTGCTCCATAATCTCCGGGCCGATACCATCACCGGCCAACACAGCAATCTTGAGTTTCATATTCTTCTTTTCTTTTGATTTTTACAGTTTCTTTCCTACCTTTATGGGCTTTCTCTCGGCAGTATCTGAACCACCTTTATGGACTTCTCACAGCAGTATCTGAACCACCTTATTATATAGGCTTCTCTCAGTCTGCAAGGATGAGGTTCAGCATCTTGATGGTGGCCTTGATGGCTGCCTCTGTCTGGTCGGCATCGAGGCCGCGCGTGCGATATACCTTGCCTTCGTATTCCCACGAGATGGCCGTCTGTACCAGGGCATCGGTGCGTCCTCCGGGAGGAATGGTCACCACGTAGTTGGTAAGCCAGGGGAAGGTACGTCCCAACTTGTTCCTGTAGATGTGGCGCACGGCACGCACGAAGGCATCGTACATACCGTCACCCGTGGCTGACTCCTCGTATGCCTCACCGTCTATCTCCAGTTTCACGCAGGCCTGCGGATGGAGGCCATAGGCTGTCGATACCATGTAGGAGAGCAGTTTGATGCGGTCGCTGGGGGCATCGTGATGCAGCACGTCGGCCACGATATAGGGCAGGTCATCGATGGTGACCAGTTCCTTCTTGTCACCCAGCTCATTGATGCGCAGGGTCACGCGCCGCATGTCCTGGTCGCTCAGGTGGATGCCCAGTTGCTTGAGGTTCTGCTCGATGTTGGCCTTGCCCGACATCTTGCCCAGGGCATACTCACGGCTGCGTCCGAAGCGTTCGGGCAGTAAGGGGTTCACGTAGAGTTTGCCTTTCTTGTCACCATCGGCATGGACACCTGCTGTCTGGGTAAAGACGTTCTCACCCACGATAGGGGTATTGGGGGCGGTGCCTATGCCGCTGTAACTCTCTATCATGCGCGAGATGTTGTTGATGGACTGTTCCACGATGCGGACTTCCTTGTCGGGCTCCATGTCGTGAAGCACGGCCACGATGCTGGAGAGGGAGGCATTGCCTGCACGTTCACCCAGTCCGTTCACCGTGGCATGTACGCCACGTACGCCAGCCCCTACGGCAGACAGCACATTGGCTACGGCCAGGTCATAGTCGTTATGAGCATGGAAATCGAAATGCAGGTGGGGATAACGGGTCACCATCTGGCTCACGAACTGAGAGGTCTGGGCAGGAGAGAGGATGCCCAGGGTGTCGGGCAGCATGAAACGGCGTATCTGCCCCCTGCCCTCACGGGACGGTGACGTGGCAGACAGTGCCTGAAGGCGGTCCAGCATTCCTGTCACGTATTCGGGACTGTGCAGCATGCCGTTCGACCAGTCTTCGAGATAGATGTTCACCTCAAGACCTGCCTCGCAGGCCATGCGTACGTTCTCCTCAATGTTCTCCCAGTGCTCCTCAGGGGTCTTGCCCAGCTGTCCGCGGCAATGTTTCTCACTGCCCTTGGTCAGCAGGTTGAGCACCTGGCCGCCGGCACGGCGTATCCAGTCTATGCTGAGTCCGTTGTCGCAGAATCCCAGCACCTCGACCTGTGACAGGTGTCCGGTCTCACGTGCCCAGGTGCATACCTGCTGCACGCACTTGAACTCTCCCTCGCTGACGCGCGCGGAGGCTATCTCGATGCGATCTACGAGAACCTCCTCAATGAGCTTTCGCGCAATGGCCAGTTTCTCGGATGAGCTGAACGCCACGCCGCTGGTCTGTTCCCCGTCACGCAGCGTGGTGTCCAGTATTTCAACGCTTCTCTTCATACTCCTCTATCTTCTTCTGGTTCTCCAGGAGGAAGTCAATGTCATCGAGGGCATTCATCAGACAGTATTTCTTGTACGAGTTGATGTCGAAGTGCTCGCTGTGTCCTGTCGTCAGATTCGTCACGGTCTGAGCAGGCACATCGACCTTGACTTCTGCCTGGGGATTGGCAGCAATGGTGTCGAAGAGTTCCTGCTGGAAGGCAGGACTGACAATGACGGGCAGTACGAAGCAGTTGAGCAGGTTGTTGCGGTGGATGTCAGCAAAGGAACTGCTGATGACCACACGGACGCCATAGCCGGCAATGGCCCAGGCGGCATGCTCACGGCTGGAACCGCTGCCCCAGTTCTGTCCGGCCACGATAATCTCATGGACTCCTTCATGGGGTGCCTCGCTGAAGGCTGGCTGGTTCAGCACGAAGTCCTCGACAGGACGTCCCTCTGCATCGAAACGGAGGTCGTGCATGAAAGCATCACCGAAGAACTTGGGGTCACGGGTGGTACTGGCCAGGTAACGGGCGGGGATGATGAGGTCTGTGTTGCAGTTGTCGATGGCAACGGGCAGGCAAGTGGATTGTATGATGTTGAATTTCTGTTTCATAGCGTAATATTGTATTGACGATGGGGATGTTCCGTACCCTATCTTTTATAAAAGGGTACGGGGGTCGGTGATGACACCGGTGATGGCACTGGCGGCCACGGTGAGAGGACTGGCCAGTACAGTACGGGCACCGGGCCCCTGACGTCCCACGAAATTGCGGTTGGAGGTAGAGATGCTCAACTTTCCGGCAGGCACCTTGTCGGGGTTCATGGCCAGACAGCTGGAGCAGGAAGGCAGGCGGAGTTCGAATCCGGCCTCTTCGAGTATCTTGTCGATGCCTTCGTCGATAATCTGCTGACGTACCAGCCAGGAACCTGGCACGAGCCAGGCCACTACATGGTCGGCCTTCTTCTTGCCCTTGACAATGCTGGCAAAGGCGCGGAAGTCCTCGATGCGTCCATTGGTGCAGGCACCGAGGAAGACGTAATCAACGGGCTTGCCTTCGAGTTTCTCACCCGGCTGGAACTGCATGTAGTCCAGCTGTACCTTCAGCTGGGCCTGCTCTGACTCACTCAGGCCGTCCAGGGTGGGCACACACTCATCCACGGCAATACCGGCACCGGGGTTGGTACCGTAGGTGATACGCGGGGCAATATCCTCGGCTTGATAGGTCACCTCCTTGTCAAAGACGGCATCGTCGTCCGAACGGAGTTGTTTCCAAGCCTCTACGGCCTTGTCCCAGGCTTCTCCCTTGGGGGCGTACTCGCGTCCCTTGAGGTAGGCGAAGGTGGTCTCGTCAGGAGCTATGATACCTGCGCGGCTACCCATCTCGATGGAGAGGTTGGAGAGGGTGAGACGGCCTTCCATGCTGAGGTTGCGGATGGTACTGCCGGCATACTCGACGGCATAGCCCGTGGCACCGCTGGTGGTCATCTGGGCCATGATGTAGAGGGCTATGTCCTTGGCTGTGACACCGGGACGGAGGGTTCCCTCCACGTTGATGCGCATGGTCTTGGGCTTCGACTGCAGGATGCACTGGGAGGCCAGCACCTGAGCCACCTCGCTGGTGCCTATACCCATGGCAATGGCACCCACGGCACCATGCGTTGAGGTGTGCGAGTCGCCGCACACGATGGTCATGCCGGGCAGGGAGAGTGCTTTCTCGGGACCTACGACATGGATGATGCCGTTGTCCTTGGTACCCATGGCAAAGTGCTTGATGCCGAACTCCTTGCAGTTGGCGGCAAGGGTCTCTACCTGCTTGCGGCCTATGGGGTCATGGATGACGTCCTGTTGGTCGCTGGGTGTATTGTGGTCGGGCATGGCCACGACATGGTCGGGACGGAACACCTTGATGTGCTTGTCACGAAGGGTGTCGAATGCCTGGGGACTGGTTACCTCATGGGCATAAAGGCGGTCAATATACAACTGGGTGGGACCGTCCTCCACGTGCTGTACGACGTGGGCATCCCAAATCTTGTCAAATAATGTCTTTCCCATTGATTTTTATTTCTTGAACTTGTTGATACAGTCTATATAAGCCTCCACGGAAGCCGTCACGATGTCGGTGTTGGCACCGAAGCCGTAATATACGCGGTTGTCATACTCTACCTGCATGTGGACCTTACCCATGTCATCCGAACCCTTCGAGATGGCCTGGATAGTGAACTCCTTGAGGGTCATCTGCCGCTTGATGATGTTCTTCAGGGCCTTGATGGCTGCATCCACGGGACCATTGCCGCTGGCACTGGCCTCAAACTTCTCTCCGGCAATGTCGAGACCGAGGCATGCCACACTCTTCACGCCCATGCCGGTGGTAACCTGCAGGTAGTCGAGCTTGATGCTGTGGGCCGCAGAACGGTCGGCACCCGCCAGCACCAGGATGTCGTCATCGGTGACTTCCTTCTTGCGGTCAGCCAGTTTGAGGAACTGCTGGTAGAGCTGATCGAGCTTCTCCCCCTCTACCTCTATGCCGTTGATGCTGAGGCGGTGCTTCAGGGCTGCACGTCCTGAACGTGCCGTGAGCACGATGGCGTTGTCGTCAATGCCCACTTCCTTGGGATCCATGATTTCGTAGGTAGAGACATTCTTCAGCACGCCGTCCTGATGGATGCCGCTGCTGTGAGCAAAGGCATTCTTGCCCACGATGGCCTTGTTGGGCTGCACAGGCATGTTCATCAGCGAACTTACCATGCGGCTTGTGGGGTAGATCTTCTGGGTATTGATGTTGGTTTCGATGCCCAGGTCGGGATGGGTCTTGAATATCATGACGACTTCCTCGAGCGAGGTATTGCCGGCACGCTCACCGATACCGTTGATGGTGACTTCCACCTGACGTGCACCGGCCAGTACACCCGACACGGTGTTGGCCGTGGCCATGCCCAGGTCGTTGTGGCAGTGGGTAGATAGGATGGACTTTCCTGCGGCAAAGGCATCCACGTGCTCGTAGAGGTACTTGATTTTCTCAAAATACTCGTTGGGAACACGGAAACCGGTGGTGTCGGGGATGTTGCACACCGTGGCGCCAGCCTTGGTGACAGCGTCAATGACGCGGGCCAGGTACTCGTTGTCGGTACGACCTGCATCCTCGGCGTAGAACTCCACGTCCTCCACGTAGCGCTTGGCGTACTTCACGGCGGCCACAGCTCGCTCGATGATTTCCTCACGGTTGCTGTTGAACTTGTACTTGATGTGACTGTCACTCGTACCGATACCCGTGTGGATGCGCTTATGCTTGGCATACTTCAGTGCTTCGGCAGCTACGTCGATGTCTTTCTCCACGGCACGTGTCAAGGCGCAGATGGTAGGCCAGGTCACGGCCTTGCTGATTTCTATCACGCTGTTGAAGTCTCCGGGCGATGACACGGGGAAACCGGCCTCGATGACGTCCACGCCCAGAGCCTCCAGCTGCTTGGCTACCTGGATCTTCTCTACGGTATTCAACTGGCATCCGGGTACCTGTTCGCCATCACGCAGGGTCGTGTCGAAAATAAAAAGTCTGTCACTCATATCCTTTTACGCTTAAAACTATAATGTTCGTTTTGTTGGTTTATATACTGTATCTATGGTTTTGCTAATATAATAATGTACGTATCGCGCGCACGCCTTTTACGTTTGCAACGATATTTAGAGCGCAAAGTTACAAATAAAAAGAAAACTGAGCAAATAATTTGCACTTTTAATTGAAAGACGGACAAGAAAAGAACATTTTGCAACTTTCACCCCGCACTTTCTGGACTTGACGTTGCCGTTTTGGCTATTTTTTTGTATTTTTGCGACAGAAAACAATCTCGCCTCACCTTCCCCATCAGGAGAGAGGGGGCAGAATGACAACAAATGACTAACATGTACCTTCTTCGCGACGACATAGCTTCCCTGGACGAACAGCAGACTGAGCGGCTGCTTCTTGCCCTTCCCGAATGGAGACGGGAGGTGGCAATGCGCTACAAGCACCTGGCAGGGAGAAGGGAGAGTGCCACGGCTTACCTCCTGCTCCTTGAAGCCCTGCAGCAGCAGTATGGCATCAACGAGGCTCCCCACTTTGTCATCGGACCGCACGGCAAACCTTCTCTCCTGGAGTTCCCGCACATCCACTTCAACACGAGCCACTGCCACAAGGCGGTGATATGTGCCATCGGTGATGCCCCGGTGGGGGTGGACATCGAAGGGCGAAGGAGCATAAGGGATTCGCTGGTGGACTATACCATGAATGCTGCGGAAAAGGAACGCATAGCAAGGGCGGAAGATCCGGAATTGGAGTTTCTCAAACTCTGGACGGCCAAAGAGGCGGTAGTTAAACTTTCGGGAGAGGGAATACAGGACAACATACGTGATATTCTGACACTTGCGAAGGATAGAAACATCTCCGTACATACCTATATCAATACCAAGAAAGACTATGTGTATAGTTTGGCACATCATGCCACCTGACTCTTCTGACGGCTCCGCCGCCCTACCCCTCGGACATCTGCTCAGGGGCTGCTGGATGGCTCTCCTCATGCTCTGCTTGCCCTGTGCTTCCTTACAGGCACAGCAGACGCTGACGTGGGACGATTTCGCTGCTTTCATGCAGGACTGGATGGAGACCTCGGAGATGTATGAGGAGGAGAATGAGAATCAGACGACATGGAAGGAACAGATGGAGGATCTCTATCTCCTCCATCTGCATCCGCTGGATGTCAACACGGCCGGCAGGGATGAACTCATGACGCTGCCCCTACTCTCCGAACGACAGGCTTCTGACATACATTCCTATGTGGTAAGGCACCGAGGGATGCACTCTCTCCAGGAACTGATGCTCATCCCTTCGCTGTCAGCATATGAAAGGCAAGTCCTGAGGTTGTTCCTGAAGGTTGGGGAGGTGCAGAGGACTGCTCCACGCAAGCAGAAGTTGCGCGACATGCTGAAGGAGCACCGGCATGAGATCACCAGCCGCATCGACATGCCGCTTTACCACCGCAAGGGTTTCATCAGGCAGTACGCTGCCTCGTCGCAGAGCCAGGGCAACTATTACTTGGGCTCACGCCTGTACAGCAAGATGCGCTATGACTTCTCTGCCACAAGGCACATCCGGCTGAACCTGCACGCGGAGCGGGATGCGGGCGAGCGGGGCATTGACAGCCATGGGGGTGCTTTCATGCTGCATGACATAGGGTGTCTGGCCACGCTGGTCGTGGGGGACTACAAGGCTTCCTTCGGGGAGGGACTGGTGATGAACCAGACTTTCACCATGGGACGGAGCACTCCGCTGGCCAAGGTGAGCCAGGGACTGAGAATGAACGGGGGTACGAACGAGACGGGGTTCCTGCGCGGTGCGGGGCTGTCCCTAAAGTGGGGAAAGGTGACCACGACGCTCTTCGCCAGCCGTACCTTGCACGATGCCACGCTGAACGAGGACGGAACGGTGAAGACCATCGTGACGACGGGGTATCACCGTACGCCCACCGAATGCAGCAAGCAGAAACTTCTGTGCATCCAGACCGCAGGGGGAAACGTCACATGGAAACACAGGGCATGGCACTTGGGGGCCACAGGCTATTTCCAGCACACTTCACGTCCACTGGAACCCGGCACACAACTCTATCGTGCCATCTACCCGCGCGGACAGCATTTTGGGGTGATGGGACTGCACTATGGCTATGGAGGTTATCGCTGGTTGCTGAAGGGCGAAACGGCTTTCAGCACCGAACAGCAGGGAGTGGCTACGCTACATACGCTGAGTGTCAGACTCTCCTCCGATTATCGTCTTACGGCATCTCAACGTTACTACAGCCGCCGTTACTACAGTGCCCTGGCCTCGGCACTGAGCAGTCAGGGGAAGGTACAGAATGAGACGGGGGCTTCCCTGCGCCTGGATGCCTCCCCTTTTCCTGGCTTGCAGATGTTGGCACTGGCCGACGTCTTCTACCATCCCTGGCCTCGTTTTGGCATCTCACACAGCAGTCGTGGCATGGAGGGGGTACTGCAGTTGCAGTACACCTTGAACAGGAAGAATTCCCTCTTCTTCCGTTACAGCCTGCTGGACAAGGACTATGCCGCAGGACGCACCATGCACCACCGCGTGAAGATGGTATGGAAAAACACGCCCACCCGGCAGACCTCATGGAACACCACAGCACTGCTCCACTCGCTGCCAGGCAGTACGGGCATGGCTGTGGCCACCTCGTTCCGCGGCAAGGAACTGTTTCGGCAACCCTTGCAAGCAACAGCCACAG
>CALZGT010000023.1 GCA_945787235.1 uncultured Prevotellaceae bacterium | reverse complement strand
GGTGTGGCAAGCTATATGGAACGAGCCGAACAGGCCAATGTGAACCTTTTCATCTAAAATGAAACAACTCCTGCCCCTCATCTGCCTCCTTCTTGCCACTTGCATGGAAAGCGTGGAGGCACAGCAGCACATTGACCTCTCCGGCAAGTGGCACTTCGGCACAGGTGACAAGGCCACCTATGACGGCTTCGTCAGTCTGCCGGGATCCATGCAGACCAACGGGAAGGGGGAGAAGGTGACGGCACACACCGTGTGGACGGGTTCTACCTACGATTCCTCCTACTACTTCAATCCCTTCATGGAGAAATACCGCACAGAGGGCAACGTGAAATATCCTTTCTTCCTCACGCCCGACAGACACTACGTGGGGGTGGCCTGGTACAAAAGAACGGTAGGCATACCCAAAGCATGGAAGAAACAACGGGTGTGGCTCTTCCTCGAACGTCCACACATCGAGACTACCGTCTATGTGAACGGACGCGAAGTGGGTCATCAGATGTCGTTATCCACACCTCATGAATATGACATCACGGAGTTTGTGCAGGCCGGACAGGACAACGAGATAGCCATCCGCGTGTATAACGGGATTGAGAACGTGGGCGTGGGACAGGACTCGCACAGCGTGACCGACCAGACTCAGGGCAACTGGAACGGCATCACCGGACGTATGGAACTGCGTACTGCCAGACAGCCCCACATCCGTGTCTTGCCCGACATAGCCTCTCGCAGGGTGAGCCTCCTGATAGATGGGGAATGCCATCAGTTCGCACTGGGTGACTCCATGCGGTTGTGGAGCGAATTCGACCCTTATCTCTACACCCGGACAATACAGCACCGGGGACAGCCCCTCACGGTCACCTTCGGCATTCGCGACATCAGCATCCGGGGCAGGCAGTTCTATCTCAACAGCACACCAATATGGTTGCGCGGCACGGTGGAGAACTGCTGTTTCCCCGAGACGGGTTTTCCTCCCACCGATGAGGAGTCGTGGACACGCATCTTCAAGAAATGCAAGGAATATGGGCTGAACCATATCCGTTTCCACAGTTACTGCCCACCAGAGGCTGCCTTTGCCGCGGCTGACAGGATGGGCATGTACCTGCAGCCCGAGGGGCCATCGTGGCCCAACCACGGAGTGAAACTGCGCAGGGGACAGGTGATAGACCGCTACCTGCTGGAGGAATCGCAACGCATCATCGACACCTACGGCCACCACCCCTCCTTCGTCATGATGGCAGCCGGCAATGAACCTGCGGGCGACTGGGTGACCTACTGCAACGACTGGGTGAGGCAGATGCACGAATACGACCCGACAAAGGTGTATTGCGGGGCATCGGTGGGCGGAGGATGGGCCTGGGATGACGGTTCGGAGTTTCATGTGAAAGGTGGGGCGAGGGGACTCGACTGGAATAAGCAGGCTCCGCAATGTCACGATGACTTCTGCCCGATGATGGACTTCCCACGCAACTATCAGGGTACACCCCCCAACCAGGCTCCCATCATTGCGCACGAACTGGGACAGTGGTGCGCTTTTCCCGACCTGGGCGAGACAACGCAATACACTGGGGTCTATAAGGCCCGGAACTTTGAGATTTTCCAGGACTTGCTCGCTTCCAATGGCATGGCATCGCAAGCTGGAAAGTTTCTCTCGGCCAGCGGACAGCTGCAGAAACTCTGCTACAAGTTCGACATAGAGCGCAACCTCCGCACACGCGACTACGCCGGCTTCCAACTCCTGGGGCTCAACGACTACAGCGGACAGGGTACGGCGCTGGTGGGGGTACTCAACGTACACTGGGGTGAGAAGGGATATGCCACGGCATCCGAATGGAGGGAGTTCTGCTCGCCGCTGGTGCCCTTGGCAAAGTTCCCCAAGTTCGTATTCTCAGCCGGGGAAACGCTCTCGGTGCCTGTAGATGTCTATAATGCGCTGCATGACACCACGGCCTGCATCACCTACCGCATAACCGACAATGCCGATGGCTCCGTCACAGCCCATGGCACCCTGGCACACCGCCCCCTGCCCCTGGGCAAGCACGCTGATGTGGGGTGCA
This sequence comes from uncultured Prevotellaceae bacterium, assembly GCA_945787235.1. Lineage (GTDB taxonomy): Bacteria > Bacteroidota > Bacteroidia > Bacteroidales > Bacteroidaceae > Physcousia. The sequence goes on along the minus strand of CALZGT010000023.1, from coordinate 15,146 downwards.
TCTGGCACAGCCTCTCCGACATCACCCGCCCCTCCAAAATGACACTTTCCGTTTCCGTCAATGGGCAATGGCAGAACCATTGGGACTTCTGGGTCTATCCCGACATACTGGAGGAACAGGAAACCCAAGGGCTGCACATCGCAGACACCCTCGACGCCAAGGCACTCGAAGTGCTCAGGAATGGGGGCAAGGTGCTTGTGACAGCGGCTGGCAAGGTGACGCTGGGCAATGACGTGAAGCAGCACTATCTCCCGGTGTTCTGGAACACTTCATGGTTCAAGATGCGGCCTCCCCACACCACAGGAGCATACATAGACTGCAGCCATCCGCTGTTCCGCCACGCCTTCCCCACCGACTCCTGGAGCAACCTCAACTGGTGGGAATTGCTGAACAATGCCCAGGTGATGAATCTCATGGCTTTGCCCTCCGAATACCAGTCGCCAGTGCAACCCATCGACACGTGGCACGTCAGCCGCAAACTGGGGATGCTCATCGAGGCAAAGGTCCTCAATGGCACGTTGCTGATGACCACGATGGACATCGACACGGACCTCTCCCACCGCATAGTGGCACGCCAGATGCGTCATGCCATCCTCACTTACATGCAGAGCGAGGATTTCAGGCCGTCCCTCCGTCTCAACCCGGAAACGATAACAGACTTCTTCACGAAGAGGGGGCCCAGGGTGGATATGTTCACCCACGACTCGCCCGATGAGCTGAAGCCTGCCTTGAAGGAGGGAACTTCCATGGGGCAATGATAAAAAGCTGAGTTTCACTCTTAGGTACTCACACTCGGAAATAGAGCAAAATCCCATCAAAGCTAATTTATAGAACCTACCTGAACTATGAACTGAATGCCAGTTCCACCTCGGCCAGTTGCCAGTCCCTCTCTGCCTCGAAGAACTTCTGGCGCAACTCATAGTCGGACTTGATTTCCACATAGTAGTCGAGCGCGGAGACATCACCCCGCTGGAAAGCCGCGTGGAGTATCTCCTTCGAGGAGAGTGAGGTAAGTTGCCCGGCCAGTGTAGCAGCGTACGTACGGAGCCGTTCTGCCCGTGCCTTCTTTGCCTCATACTCGTATTTCAGCCGCAGGAGAGCATCCTGCTGTTCGCTGCGTGCTGCCGCCAGCTGTGCCTTGGCCCGCTTCACGTTGCGGCGGTTGCTCCACAAGGGAACATTCATGCCCAGGGTAAAGCCATGGAACTTCTCCTCCTGGGTCATCTCGCTGGCATAGCCTGCCGTGAGCTGGGGGACGGCCGCCGAACGCGCCATGCGGACCTCCTGCTCCGCCACACGCTGCTCTGCCTCCTCACGCTGACGGCTGACGGCAAGAAAGCCCCTGCCAAGGGACTTGGGCACGGAGTAGGCCGTGTCCTGCAACGTCACCTCCTGCTCCCCGTTCAGATAGCGCAGACGCAGGAGTGCCTGTTCGCGCAGCATCTCCTCCTCACAGAGCGAAGCATGTACCTCTGCCAGGGCCAGTCGGGGCGTGTTGAGTTCCAGGCGCGTGATGCGTCCCTCGGCGTACGCCTTCTCACTCAGCTTCAGCGCATGCTGCATCTCCTGCTGCTGCTGTCGGTGCTCCGTGATACAGCGGTTCAGATACACCACCTCGACCATCAGTTGCGAAGCCTCCAGCAGCACCTGCAGGCGACGCTCCTCATAGCCCACCTCTGCCAGTTCGTCCCTGCTCCGTGCCATGCGGCGCTTCATCCCCGACAAGGTGGCATAGTCTAAGGTCTGTGACACACTCACGTCATTGCGCACTCCCACCCCGGCGGGGCGGCCCCAGAAGTGCGAGAACTCCACCTCGGGGTCTGCAAGGGTAAGCCCCGTATGGTTCTCCAGTTTCTCAGCCTCCACCCCGTCGCGTACGGCACGCAGCGTGGGGTTGTGCTGCTCTATCTGCTGCAGGAGAGTCGCAAAATCCTCTGCCTGCATCTTCCCCGGCAACAAGACCAGGACAGTCCAGAAAAGTATCTTCTTCATTTTTCAATCATTTTTTGATGGATGGCTTAGAACCTACCTTATATATCATGGGCACAATGAACATGTTCAACAAGGTACTGCTGATAAGCCCACCCAGCATCACCTTTGCCATGGGCGACTGTATCTCGTTGCCCGGCAAGTCGCCCCCTATGGCCAGCGGCACGAGGGCCAGTGCTGAGGTGAGGGCGGTCATGAGGATGGGTGTCATGCGGTCAAGAGACCCACGTACGAGTATCTCGTCCATGGAAAGCCGTCCATTGTTCATTGTTAATTCTTCATTGTTCGTTGTTAATTCTTCAATGTTCGTTGTTAATTGGTTATATCGGTCAATGAGCAGGATGCCATTGCGCGTGGCGATGCCGAAGAGCGAGATGAAACCGATGATGGCCGGAATGCTGATGACTCCGCCCGTCACCTGCAAGGCAAAGACCCCTCCCACCAGCGCCAAGGGCAGGTTGACCAGCACGATGGCACTCTGCCTCATGCTGCGGAACTGGTTATGAAGCAGCAGGAAGATGACCAGCACGCTGAAGAGACTGACCAGCAGGAGCGTGCGGGTTGCCGCCTCTTCGCTCTCGAACTGACCGCCATACTCCAGGTGGTAACCCTCAGGCAGTGTCACTCCCTCTGCGATGCGCTGCTGGATGTCGCTCACCACGTTGCGAAGGTCGCGCCCCTCCACATTGCACGAGATGACAATCTTGCGCTGTGCATTCTCGCGGTTCACGGTATTGGGACCCGTAGCAGAGGTTATCTCGGCAATGTACTCCAGGGGAATCTTCTTCCCGTTGGCATCTATCATGAGCCGGCGGATGTCCTCTATACTCCGGCGGTCCTCTTCGTGCACCTTGACGGTGAGGTCGAAGGCCATGTTGCCCTCATAGACCTGCGACACCGTCTCCCCCTCGAGCAGCACGCTCACGTAGTCGGCAAACTGTTTCGGCGTGACACCGTAGCGGGCCATGAGCTGACGGCGCGGTGCGATGCGTATCTGCGGACGCTCCACCTGCTGCTCCACGTTGAGGTCGGCCACGCCCTCCACGTCCGCTATCTCGGCCTTGACCTGGTTGGCCAGTCGGTACATGCGGTTCAGGTCCTGTCCGAAGAGCTTGATGGCGATATTGGCCTTCGTACCCGACAGCATGGCATCGATGCGGTGCGAGATGGGCTGCCCTATCTCGATGCTCACTCCGGGCAGTTCCGACAGCTTGCTGCGCACCTCGGCCATCAGTTCCCGGCGACTGCGTCCCTCAAGCACGAAAGGAGCCTCTATCTCACTCGTATTCACGCCGAAGGCATGCTCGTCCAGTTCCGCACGTCCCGTCTTGCGGGCCACCGTCTGGATTTCAGGGATGGACATGAGCAGTTCCTCGGCACGACGGCCTATCTTGTCACTCTCCTCCAGCGAGATGCCGGGTAGCGTGGAGATGCTTATCGTATAGGAGCCCTCGTTGAAACTGGGCAGGAAGGAACGGCCCATACCGCACAGCAAGGCCAGGGCCACCACCACGAGCACTGCCACCGAAGCCAGGACAGGACGCTGGTGCTGCAGGGCACGTCCCAGCAGCGAGGCGTATGCACGCTTCAGGGCTGCCACCCAGCGCACGTCCTCACGGGTTCCCGCTTCCTCAACAGCCTTTCCATCCCCCTTCCCTTTCAGAAAATAGGAACAGAGCACCGGGGTGAGCGTGAGAGCCACCACCGTGGAGGCAAAGAGCGACACGATGAAGGCTATGCCCAGCGGCACGAGCATACGTCCCTCCATGCCCTCCAGGAAGAAGAGCGGCAGGAAGCACACCACGACGATGAGCGTGGAGTTGAGGATGGGCATACGCACCTCGCGCGAAGCATCATAGATGACACGGAGCTTGCCCTCCAGCCCTCCTGTCCACCCACGTTTCAGGCGGCGGAAGACATTCTCCACATCCACGATGGCATCATCCACCAGCGAGCCTATGGCTATGGCCATGCCTCCGATGGACATGGTGTTGATGGTAAGTCCCATGAACCTGAGGGCCAGTATGCCCACCAGCAGAGAGACGGGGATGCTGACGAGCGAGATGAGCGTGGTGCGGGGATTCATCAGGAAGAGGAAGAGCACGATGATGACAAACAGAGTCCCCTCAAGGAGCGACTTGCGTATGTTGCTGATGGAGGCATCGATGAAGCGTTCCTGACGGAATATCTGGGTATCCACCTTGATTTCCTCAGGCAGACTGCGTCCTATGTCCTCCAGTGCGGCATCCAGCCGCTTCGTAAGTTCCTGGGTGGAAACGTTGGGCTGCTTGGCCACGGTGAGGAGTACGGCAGGCTTTGCGTTGTTGGAAGCCGTTCCCACCTTGGGTGTCTTGTGCCCCACCTCGATGTCGGCAAACTCATTCAACGTGACAGGCGAGCCCTCCACGATCTTTACCACCGTTTGCCCCAGGGCTTCGACATCGTGGGTGGCCAGTGCTCCGCGTATCAGGTACTCGTTGCCATACTCATAGAGCACGCCTCCCGACACGTTCTGGTTCATGTCGCGCACGGCAGCGACGGCCTCCTCGACACTCACCCCATGGTATTTCATCCGCTCCGGGTGAAGCGTCACCTGATACTCCTTTTCCTCACCGCCTTGCACAGAGACCTGTGCCACGCCGCCGATGCTGAGCAAGCGCGGACGCAGGGTCCAGTCTGCCAGGGTGCGCATCTGCTGCGGGTCTCCGCCCGTCAGTCCGATGATCATCACTTCACCCAGGATGGAAGACTGCGGGCCCAGGGTGGGCTGTCCCACCGTCTGGGGCAGGGAGGCCGATACCTCAGCCAGTTTCTCGTTCACTATCTGGCGGTCGCGATAGACATCCGTCCCCCAGTCGAACTCCACCCATACGCACGAGAAACCCGTCGTGCTGCTGCTCCTCACGCGCCGCACATGCGTGGCACCGTTCATGGCTGTCTCGATGGGGAAGGTCACGATGCGTTCCACCTCCTCGGGTGCCATGCCGCGGGCCTCGGTCATCACCACCACGGTGGGTGCATTGAGGTCGGGAAAGACATCCACCTCCATGTGCAGGGCCGTGTAGGTTCCCCCTATGCAGATGAGCAACGCACCTACCAGGATGGCCAGGCGGTTGCGTAGCGAAAATCGTATGATTCTGTTCAGCATATCCTGTCAATTTTCAATGGCTATGCCCGGCATGCGCATCGGGAACCTGTCCGCTGGCACCGGCTATCTTCAGTTGATACACACCCTCTACGACCACCTTCTCCCCTGCCTTGATGCCTGAGAGCACCTCGATGCGCTGACCGTTGGAGGCTCCCAGCTGCACCTCACGCTTCTCGTATTCATCGGGCGTATGTCCCTGCACGAAGGCAAAGTAAAGTCCCTGCTCCTCCACCAAGGCACCGACGGGGAGAGAGAGCACCTCGGGACGGACGGCCGAAAGCAGCCAGATGTCGGCGAAAGCCCCCGGCACCAGGTCGCCGTGGTTCTCGAACTCGAAGGTCACGGGGATATAGGCCGACCCCTCAGCAGCGGTACGTCCCATGGCCACCAGGTGTCCGTTCAGTGCCTTGACACTCCGTACATTCTTTCTGTCATAACTCATGGCAAAGTTGGCATCCACGATGTCCTTCATGGTGGCAAAATACTTCTCGGGCACCTCAGCGCGCAGCTGCAGGTCGCAGTTCTTGGTGAGAGTGGCTATGAGTTGTCCCACCTCGACATACTCTCCCTGCTTCACCAGGACGGTTTTCACAAATCCGGTAATGGGAGAAGCCACCACGGAGGCCGTCTTGTTGACATCCTGATTGGGACGGCGCGACTGCAGGATAAGAGCCTGCTCATAGTCCGCCTTGGCACGCTCGTACTCTTCACGGGTGACGATGCCCTCCTGTACCAGTCTTTGCGCACGCTCGCAGGCTGCCTTGGCACGCTCCACCTCCACATGGTTCTGTTCCGTGGCATCGGCACCGGCCAGTCCTGAAGCCGACACGCGGGCAAAGACCTCTCCGCGTCCTATGGCGGCTCCCTCGGTAAGGTGGTCACGCGTGTAGGTCAGCACGCCCGAACTCCGTGCCACCACAGCAGTCTCGTCGCCCTGTGCCTCGGTGACCTGTCCCGACACGCGGATAGCCTCCTGGAAGTCGGCGGGCTGCAAGGTAACCACCTTCAGTCCAGCTGCCTTGCGCTGTGCTTCCTTAAACTCGATGAATCCCTCATGACTCTCGTCCGGGTGTTCATCCTTCGTGGCATGGTCATGTCCCTCATGCCCTTCCATCTCATGGTCATGACCCTCATTTTCGTGGTCATGACCCTCATGACTGTGCCCGCATCCTACCAAGGCTGCGGCACAAAGTAATATATAAAGGTGCTTCATAAACAATGAATAATGAACTATGAACTGTGACAACTGCATCCTTTCCCCTTCCACACTTTGACGGGCGAAAAAGCATTGAGGAGGAGAAGTGCGAGGACGAGGGTGCTGACGATGCTGAAGAGTCCGGGACCCTCTTCACAGCCATGGTCGGTGAGATGCAGCGCCTGGGTGAACCACGCCTCGGGGAGAAGCAGGTCGATGGCCAGACCGAAGACTACGGCTCCCAGCACGATGGAGCCCAGATAGACCAGCAACGTGCGCCACCCCAGCTCCTTGCGGATGACGACGATGGAGGCCGCATTGCTGGCAGGACCTGCCATGAGCAGCACCAGGGCTGCACCGGGCGTGAGTCCCTTGAGCATCAGGGCCACCGCGATGGGGATGCTGCCCGTGGCGCACAGGTACATGGGGATGCTGAGCAAGAGGACAAAGAGGATGCTCAGAAGAGAGTTCCCCTGGAATACCGCAAACCACGTATCCGGCACCAAAGCCGTGATGATGCCAGCCACGGCAAGACCCACCAGGAGCCATTTGCCAATGTCACCCATCATCTCCACGAAGGCATAGGTCATTGCATCCCACAACCTGTGCCAGATGTTTCTTTTATGCTCCCCACAGCAACAGCCGTGTGAGTGCTTCTCCTCATGATGCTTCCCACAGCAGCAGTCATGATGCTCTTCCTCATGATGCTTCCCACAGCAGCAGTCATGTGAGTGCTCTTCCTCATGATGCTCCCCACAGCAGCAGCCATGGTGCTCTTCCTCATGTTTTTGCGGAGAACGCACAGCGAGTATTTCATTGTCGGTAGCATTTACCAACCATCCCCCCATCACGGCCGTGACCATGGCCACGAGTGGACGGATGAGGGCAAAGGGAAGTCCCATGAGACTGTAGGTGGCCACAATGCTATCCACCCCTGTCTGGGGTGTAGCGATGAGGAAAGCGATGGTGGCTCCCTTTCCGGCGCCCTCCCTGCGGAGTCCCATGGCCGTGGGGATGACGCCACACGAACAGAGCGGCAGGGGCACACCAAAGAGAGCGGCCCAGAGCACGCTCTTCATGCTCCGTCCGCTCAGGTATCGCTGGCTCAGCGACTTGGGCACGAACTCGTGCATCAAACCCGCCAGCAGAAAACCCAAAAGAAGATAGGGTGCCATCTCACAGACCAGCACCCATATCTCATAGAATACATTCAAAAGGATGGTCATAACTTTGCGTTTTTTTATTTCGCCGCAAAGTTACCACATTCTTCTTGCAATTCAGTTGCAAAGTTACTCGTTCATCAGGAATTTCTTGAAACCCTCGAAATCCTTGCCGATTTCGACACTCTGCTTCTGCCCCTTCATGAAGGCCGCCAGCTTCTCCGGGATGGCCACGTCACCTCCGCAGATGCTGTCCACCACTCCCTTGAACTTGGCGGGATGTGCCGTTTCGAGGAAGATGCCTGTCTCCTGCTCCCTGAGTCCCTCCTGGAGGGCACGGTAACCGCAGGCACCGTGTGGGTCGAGTTGGTAGCCCGTCTGTTCCAGGCACTCACGCATGGTCTGGGCTATCTGCTCGTCGGAGTAGGTCGCCCCGCTAATGTCGCGGCAGATGGCGGCATGGTCCTTGTGATAGAGTTCGTAGATACGGGCAAAGTTGCTGGGGTCGCCCACATCCATGGCATTGGCAATGGTCTGCACGCTGGCCTTGGGTTCGTAGCGTCCTGTCTGGAGGTAGTTGTAGAAGATGTCGTTGGCATTGTTGGCCGCAATGAAACGCTTGATGGGCAGTCCCATCTTCACGCCGAAGAGAGCCGAACAGATGTTGCCGAAGTTACCCGAGGGCACACACACCACGAGTTCATCAGCCAGTCCCAGCTTCTTCATCTGGGCATAGGCGTAGAAGTAGTAGAAGGACTGCGGAAGGAAGCGTGCCACGTTGATGCTGTTGGCAGAGGTGAGCTTCATGTGTGCATTGAGTTCGGCATCCATGAAGGCACTCTTCACCAGTGCCTGACAGTCATCGAAGACACCATCTACCTCAAGGGCCGTGATGTTCTGTCCCAGTGTGGTGAACTGACATTCCTGGATGGGGCTTACCTTGCCCTTGGGATAGAGCACATAGACGTGTATGCCCGGCACACCCAGGAAACCGTTGGCCACGGCCGAACCTGTGTCGCCCGAGGTGGCCACGAGGACATTCACCCTGCCTTTGGCATCCCCAGCCTGTTGTCCCTTGGCATTGAAATAGCCCAGCAGACGTGCCATGAAGCGGGCACCCACGTCCTTGAAGGCCAGCGTGGGACCATGGAAGAGTTCCAGACTGTAGATGCGGTCGGTAACCCTGACGGCAGGCACATCGAAGGAGAGCGTGTCGCACACTATCTTGTGAAGGTCCTCACGGGGCACATCCTCACCGAAGAAGGCATCGGCCACCTCGCAGGCTATCTCACGGAAGGTAAGTTGATGGATGTTGTCGAAAAACGACTGGGGCAACGCCTTGATGCGTTCGGGCATGTAGAGGCCACGGTCTTCTGCCAGCCCCTTCACCACAGCCTTCTCCAGAGTGGCCATGGGAGCTTGTTGGTTGGTGCTGTAATACTGCATACTATATTTCTTTTTACCTATTATATACTATTATACACTATGATATAGGGAGCGGAACAGAGCTACTGACTACTGCCCTCCTGTGTTCACTTGCGATGCAAAGTTACAAATAAGAAGCCAAAGCACCAAATTTATATCCCATTATTCACTCTTTTTGGCCAGAAACATAGCAAAATGTAAGCATCATGTCTTTATGTTCCAAAATTACACGCTTTCTTTGTAGCAAACACCGCACTTGTAGCGTCCAAGTATTGAATTCAAACAAATGACAAGGTGAAAGTGTTAAATTAGTGTTAAAACAGAGAAAACATTTGGTAGAAAGGAGAGAATTGCACTACCTTTGCAGTGTCATAGTTAAGTAGTACACCCAAACAGACATACAAAGACTGCCTACAGGTGCCTGCCAAGCCGAAAAGCGGTCATCCGAAACAGCCAATATATCAACCCAATCATATACATAAAAGTCATGTTAGAAATCAGAAACATCACATTCGGTTACGACAAGAAGGTCGTATTGAATGATTTCTCTATGAAACTGGAAAACGGAGGCGTGTATGGTCTCCTGGGCAAGAACGGCACGGGCAAGAGTACCCTGCTCTATCTCATCATGGGGCTTCTTCGCCCCAAGAGCGGTGAGGTGCTGTTCAACGGGCAGAACACCTTCGGTCGCAATCCTGATGTATTGAAGCACATGTTCATCGTGCCCGAGGAATACGACCTGCCCAACACCACGCTGAGTGCCTACATCAAGCGCATACGTCCCTTCTACCCCAACTTTGACGAGCAGATACTGAAGGACTGTCTGGAGGTCTTCGAGATGCCTGCCGATGTGAACATGAAGAGCCTGTCCATGGGTCAGAAGAAGAAGATATACATCTCCCTGGCACTGGCCATACGCGCCGAACTGCTGGTGATGGACGAACCCACCAACGGACTGGACATACCGGCCAAGTCGCAGTTCCGCAAGGCCATAGCACGCGGTATGAGCGAGAACCAGACCATCCTCATCTCCACCCATCAGGTGCGCGATGTAGAACTGCTCCTGGACCATGTGACCATCATCAACCAGCACGGCGTGCTGCTCAACGAGCCCATCAACACCGAAGAGCCCACCGACCTGGAGAAACTCTTCCTCGACACGCTGGCCACGGCCGGAGAATGATATTTCCACCCTATCGTTGAACCACAAAAAAGAAAAGAAAATGAAGAATTTCAATATGCAGCGCTTCATGGACTATGCCCGCTATGACAGCACCATCAACAAGACCTACTACCGCAACATGAGCCTCATGGCCGTCCTCACCCTCATGGGCCTCACCCTGGTGGGCTTCATCGGCCGCTGGGGTATGTACAAGATGAAGATGGGTAGCAGCATGGGCGACCCCACCGATGCCACCATCACCATCATCGTGCTCGTGGCAGCGGCATCCATCCTCACCACCATCTTTGCCGGATGCACCTTCCACAACCTCCGCACCAAGCAGGGCCGTATCTTCGAACTCACGCTTCCTGCCTCCACGCTGGAGAAGTATGTCTGGCACCTCATGGCATGTATCGTGGGCGGACACCTGGTGTGCTGCGCCGGCATAGTACTGTCCGATGTGCTCAACGCCATCCTGGGAGTCATCACCTACCCCCTTGACCAACAGTTCTCGCTCATTGCCCAGTGGTTCCACAACACGCGTATGATGAGTGAATTATCAGCCAAGACCGGCCTCGACAGCGTGCTGTACAGCCTGGGGCTCGTCACCCTTTGCTACACTTTCTTCAGCCTGAGTTTCTACGTGCTGGGCAACTCTTTCAAGTACCGCTACAACGTCATCCTTACCTACGCTGTGCAGCAGGCTCTCTCCTTCGTCCTCTACATCATCCTCATCATCATGGGTGCCATGGGCTGGTTCAAGGACTTCACACCGGGCAACTTCCTCGCCTCGATGGACTATTCCGCCCTGGTCTGCTTCCTCCTCGGCATCCTGTGCTTCTGGTACGCCTACGTACGCTTCGGCAAGGCGGTCGTGACGAGCAGGATGAACAAATAGATGAGCTATTAGATTCACTCACCCAAAAACAGAATACAGAACATGAAACGCATAACATTCATCATGACACTGCTGGCTGGCACACTCCAGCTCCATGCACAGAGCCGCGTGAAGGGCATCCTGCAGGACTCGCTGACACACGAGGGGGAACCCTATGCCACCGTGCGCATCTTCTCCGGAAGGGAGGTGAAGGAACAGAGCGTGCCTGTGGCCACCGCCCTGACCAACCTGGACGGACTGTTCACGGCAACCATCTCCACCAGGGGCAGCTTCGTGGCCGTACTCTCCTCCACTGGCAAGAATACCGTGATGCGCCCCTTCAACGCTGACGGCGAGAAGGAGATTGACCTGGGGGTCATCCTCACCTCCGACAAGGAAAGCGTGATGAACGCCATGGAGGTGGTGGCTGCCAAACCCATCGTGAAGATGGAACCCGACAAGGTGAGCTACTCCGTGGCCGATGATGTGGAGAGCCGCACACTCACCGTACTCGACATGCTGCGCAAGGTGCCCATGGTGAGCGTGGACGGACAGGACAACATCTCGGTGAACGGGCAGGCAAGCTTCAAGGTGTATGTCAACGGCAAGCCCAACATGATGCTCAGCCAGAATACCAGCCAAATACTCAAGGCCATGCCCGCCACCATGGTGAGCAGCATCGAGGTGATAACCAGTCCCGGAGCCAAATACGATGCCGAAGGGGCCGGAGGCATACTGAACCTCAACATGGCACAGGCTGCGGCACAGGGGAGCGGAGAGGCCCTGAACGGCTACAACGGTTCGCTGCATGCTGACGGGGGCAACCTGAACCAGGGCATGGGAGGTGTCGTGTCAGGACAGAGGGGCAAGTTCAGCTACAGTGCCAACCTCGAATTGGCACACGTCAAGAACAACGGCATCAACATGGACATGACGCGCACACAGCAGGACGGCACACAGACACACTACCTGCTGAAGACGGAGAACCATGTGCCCTTTGTCATGGGCAACATAGGACTGGGGTACGAACTCACACCTCTGAGCCAGATGAATGCCTCCTTTGGCATCATGGGACTCAAGACAACGAACAAGGGCTTTCCCACCACACGCATGAGCGGAGGGGGCATGCCTGCTCCCTTCGAGTATTCCAACCGCATGAAGAACAGGTTCGGGCAGACGCAATACAATGCCAGCCTGGATTTCCAGCACTTCCTGGACAAGGACAGGACGGGAAGCATCTCACTCATATATCAGACAAGTTTCGGCCCTACCACCAAGGACACGGAGACTGACCAATTCAAGACGGCAGACGGCAGTACCTTCCCCACCAGCTTTGCCAGCGACCGCTACAGCGACGGCAGGGAGAACACGCAGGAACACATCGTGCAGGCGGACGTGGTGAACAAGGTGGCCAGTCACAGCACCCTGAACTATGGTGTGAAGTATGCTTTCCGACGTGGCACCAGCGACATGGACTACTACACCATGACGGACGGAAACAAGGTGTTCGATGCGCTGGGCAGCACCGACTACGAGCACCGCAACCAGATAGGGGCGGCCTACGTGGAGAGCGACAACCGCTGGGAGAAATGGACGGCCAAGGCTGGAATGCGCTACGAGCACACCTGGCAGGACATACGCTACCATGACGGGAACGGGAAGGACTTCAGGAAGGACTACGGCAGCCTCGTGCCCTCGGCCACCGTCTCCCACACACTCAAGCCGGGCCAGAACATCGGGGCCACGTACAACATGCGCATAGCGCGACCCGGCATCACCTATCTCAACCCCTATGTGGACCGTTCGGAACCTACCTCCCTCACCTACGGCAACGAAGACCTGGAGGTAGAGAAGACGCACAGCGTGGGACTCACCTACAGTCTCTACACTCAGAAACTGGTGCTGAGTTCCAGTCTCATGGAGACCATAGCGAACGGAGGCATAGAACAGTACAGCTTCTACGATGACAACCACATCCTCAACACCACGTTCGGAAACATCGTGGACCGCCGCCTCACCACGCTCAACGTCTTCGCACAATGGAGCATGACACGCACCACCCGCGTCATACTGAACGGAAGCGTGACCTACAGCAACCTCCGAAGCAACGTACTGGACCAGAAAAACGAAGGATGGAATGCCAAGGGCATGCTCAACGTACAGCAGACACTGCCCAGGAAATGGGTGGCCGGACTTACCCTGATGTGCAATGGCAGGGAACATACGCTCCAGGGCTACAACACGGGGCAGAAACTGGGTGCCATCACCCTCAGCAAGTCGCTGCTCAAGGAACGCCTGACGCTCAGTGCCAACGGACTCGTGGGTTTCGACAAGGGCGGAAAACTGTACATCACACAGTATGCCGAGGGAAAGGACTTCACCAGCCGCACGGAACTCAGCCTGCCCATCGCACGCTTCACGATCAGCGCACGCTGGAATTTCGGCAACAGCAGCAGGAAGTTCAAGGAGCACAAGGCCAACGTGCAGAATGACTACATAGAGCGTGAGAACCAGACGCAGAGCATCAGCACCTCAAAGAACATGTAACCCATTTTTTACCCAGAGGAAGAGCATAGGGAACCACGCGGAGCCCGAAACAAGAAAAGCTCCACGCCCCCTATGCTCCTCCATATTAGAAACGTTATGGAGTTTAAAGAGTCAAAAGCCATATACCTGCAGATAGCGGACTACCTGATGAACCAGATTCTGCATGGAACCTTCAGGGAGGGAGAGCGCATCATCTCGGTACGGGAGTGTGCCGCCGACCTGGAGGTCAACGTCAACACCTGCATGAGAGCCTACGAATGGCTCTGCCAGCAGCAAGTCATCTTCACCAAGCGCGGCCTGGGCTACTTCGTGTGCGAAGGAGCACAAAAGGCCATCCTCAGGGAGCAGCAGGAGGAGTTCATGAACGAGACGATACCCGGACTGGCCTCAAAGATGAGGGCACTGGGCATCAGTATCGAAGAACTGGTGGCAAGGCTGAAGGATACAGGGATATAAATAAAAAACACTTGATATGATTACTGGAAAGATCAACAAACTACTCAAGGAACATGAGAGGCTGAAGGATAAAAGGCATCCCATGTTCGAACGTAACCGCTTCATGAAGTTCCTGGCCTACTTCATGCTCATCTACTACGCCGGCTGCATGCTGCTGATCGGCTTCACCCTTCCCCGGCCCATGAGCGAAGCCTACCACGGTGTGCCGGGCTTCGATGTACTCGGAGGCTATTTCTTCATCATCCTCATCATCGACTTCTGGATACGCTTCGTGGCACAGGAGACACCGGCCAACGTCATCCGCCCCTACTCCCTGCTGCCCATCAGCAGGAATTACCTCCTGCGCCGCCACCTGCGCCGTGCGGGGCTCACCACGGGCAATCTCTTCTGGGGATTCTTCCTCGTGCCCTTCGCCTTCATGAGCGTGTTCCGCACCCTCGGCTTCATGGCCGTGGTGGGATGGCTGCTGGGATGGTGGATGCTCGTCGTGGCCGACAGCTACCTCTACCTCCTCATCCGGGCACTCTGCACGCGCACCATCAAGTGGATAGTCCTCCCCCTGCTGCTCCATGCCGCCGTGCTGCTGGCAGCCTTCCTGCCCGACACGAACCTCCTGGATGATGTCTCCACGGCCTTCATGCGGGGCTTTGCGGAGTGGAACCCACCCTCCTTTACCATCACCCTGACCCTCATCATCGCCCTCTTCCGCATCAACATGCGCGTGCAGGGTGCCATTACCTACGACGAGGTGGGCAAGAAGGAAGACGTGCAGGTGAAGAATGCCTCGCAGATGGCGTTCCTCAACCGCTTCGGCATCGTGGGTGAATACCTCAAGCTGGAGATGAAGATGAAGATGCGCAACCGCCTGCTCAAGACGCAGTTCTTCGTACTCCTGGGCTGCATGCTCCTGCTCAGCGGCATCCTCTATTTCACCGACATCTACGACGGTGTCTTCATGACGAGCTTCATCTGCCTCTACGACTACATCGTGCCGGGCATGGCCACGCTCATCACCATCCTGTGCCTTGAGGGCAACTACATGGACCTCCTCATGAGCCGCAGGGAGAGCATCCTGGACCTCCTCTCTGCCAAGTACTACTTCTACTCTGCCCTCCTGCTCATACCCTTCTTCCTGCTCATTCCCCTCACCTGGGGAGGCAAGGTGACCCTGGGGATGAACCTGGGTT
>CALZGT010000022.1 GCA_945787235.1 uncultured Prevotellaceae bacterium | reverse complement strand
GTCGGTAGCGATGATGTCGAAACGGCCTTCCTGCAGTGCCTTCCGCAAGGCATCGCGGTCAGCCTCCCCCTTGATGGAAGGGTTGCATTTGATGAGGCTTCCCAGGCGTGCATAGTCCTTGTCGCAATAGAAAAGATGCTGGGGGCAGACCTCAGCCGTGATGTGTTTCCGTTCGAGCGGAGTGTCTGAGGGTTCCAGCAGTTCCAGTTCCTTGGCTGTGGTGACGTGAGCCAGGTGCAGCCGTGCCCCCGTCTCGCGGGCCATCTTCACAGCCAGTGCTGAGGAGCGATAGCATGCCTCGTCATCCCGAATCCAGGGATGCCACTCGATGCCGGGGTCCTCGCCCTGCTGTGCCTTGGCCTCAGCCATGCGCTGGCAGATGCGTGCCGTGTCCTCGCAATGCGTCATGATGAGCGTGGGACATTCACGGAAGATGCTGCGCAGCTGTTGCTCCTTGTCCACCAGCATTCCTCCCGTACTGCTTCCCATGAACATCTTCAAGGCCGGGACGCGCGTTACATCCATCCCCTTCACTTCGTCCAGGTTGTCGTTGGTGGCCCCGAGGTAGAAGGCATAGTTCACGCGTGCCGTTTCTGCGGCATGCTGCATCTTCTCCTCCCACCGGGCCAGGGTTGTGGTCTGTGGCTGTACGTTAGGCATGTCCATGACGCTTGTCACGCCCCCCGCAGCCGCGGCCCTCGTCTCGCTCTCCATGTCTGCCTTGTGCGTGAGTCCCGGGTCGCGCATGTGCACGTGGTCATCGATGACACCCGGCATGAGCCACATGCCCCGTGCATCGATGGTCTCCTCGCAAGCCACATTGGGCACACCCTCCGTGAAGATGTCCCTGATGACACCGTCTTCCAGGAGTACTGAGGCGCAGTATTCCCTGCCCTCGTTGATGAGCGTGGCCTGTTCTATGAGCGTTCTCATGCCTGCTTCCTCCTGGGGTATTTCTTGAACCATCCGTCCCAGCGCAGGCGCATCACGCCAAGTACAGCCTCGCTGAAGATGCCGCCGCTCATCTTGCTCGTACCCAGTTCACGGTTGACGAAGATGACGGGCACCTCCTTGAGCTTGAAACCACACTTGTGGGCCGTGAACTTCATCTCAATCTGGAAAGCATACCCCTTGAAGCGCACCTTGTCCAGTTCAATGGTTTCCAGCACTTCCCTGCGGTAGCACTTGAATCCCGCTGTCGTGTCGTGTACTTTGAAGCCAGTGACGAGTCTCACGTATTTCGAGGCAAAGTAGGACATGAGCACACGTCCTATGGGCCAGTTCACCACGTTCACGCCACTCACGTAGCGGCTGCCGATGGCCACGTCGTAACCCTCGTCATGACAGGCTGCGTAGAGCCGGGGCAGGTCGGAGGGAGCATGGCTGAAGTCCGCGTCCATCTCAAAGATGTAGTCATACTTCTGCTCGATGGCCCACTTGAATCCTGCGATGTAGGCAGTTCCCAGGCCCAGCTTGCCACTTCTCTCTATGAGGAACAGTCGGTCCTTGAGTTCCTCCGTCTGCATCAGCCGCTTGACGATGGCAGCCGTGCCATCGGGGCTTCCGTCGTCGATGATGAGTACGTTGAACTGATGTTCATACTGCTGTGTGGCCTGCTGTGGGTTGGAGGCGCTAGAGTTGCGTCCTTCCCTGAGTCCCGTCACGGCGCGTATGATGTTCTCGATGTTCTCCTTCTCGTTATAGGTGGGAATGATAACAATGCTGTCGCTTTTCATTTTTGTCTGTTTTCTCTGAATTGTATGAGTTGTTGTACGATGTCTTCGCTGTCGTCGCTCAGGGAGAGCTGTAGGTTGCGGTAGCGTCCGCGTGCCACCATGTCCTGCAGGAAGGGATAGACGGGCACCTCTTCTGTCCAGAACCTGCGTCCGAGGAAGCACATGGGCGAGGCGTAACCGAAACTCAGGTAGTGGTTCTGTACGGCATCCTGGAAAATCTCCTGTAGGGTGCCCGCGCTGCCAGGCGTGAAGATGATGCCTCCGAAGGCCAGCCGCAGGATGCCGTCCTCGCGGATGCTGTTGTCGAAGTATTTGGCTATGCACAGGGCCAGAGGCGTAGAAGGTTCGTGCCCGTAGAGCCAGGTGGGGATTCCGATGCTCAGGAAGTCCCTCTGGGGGAAACGCCTTGTCACCTGCATGGCCGTGTCGAGCCAGAGCCTGTCCTTGTAGGAAGGTGCCGTGCAGAGCATCTGCAGCGCCTCCTTGAAGTCCTCTTCACTCCGTCCCGCCATCCAGGCTCCTAAGTGGGTAGCCTCCATGGCTCCGGGGCCTCCTCCGCTTATCATGATGCTGCCTTTCTCCGTCAGTTGCTTGCTGATGCGTGCTACCTGCTCAAACTGAGGGTCTGAGCGCAGCAGGTCATGTCCTCCCATGACGCCCACCACCTGTTTCTCGTCGAAGTTGCCCAGCAGTTCGTGCAGGGCCGTACTGATGCTGTTGTCATGGAGGCTGCGTGCCAGCGTTTCCTTGATGTTGGCGTTCAGCTTGCCGTCGCGGAGGTAATTGCGATAGACGATGCCGTCGAAGCAGTTTTCATAACTCTCCGGGTCGCCCAGCCGGTAGCCCTCGTAGAGCGACCTGGCCGAGTAGAGACGGCTGCGGAAGCAGTCGTACGTCTCGGTCATCTTGGGGAAGACCAGACTATCCCTGATGCGCTGCTTGAAGCCTTTCGGCAGCGTGCAACCCAGGAAGATGCAGTCCACGTACTCATGCTGCAGGGCCAGCTCCGTCTCGGCCGTGAGGTTCACGTCCTTGAAGGCACAGCACCTGATGGTCTTTCCCTCGTGGTGCAGCAGGTGTGCCAGTTGCCAGTCGTCGTTTATCTCTTGGTAGTTGTGTCTCATGTCCTTCTAATCCGTAGCACCCAACATGGATGGTAAGCCCCCCTGAGGGAGGGGCTTGTCAGTCGTCCATCAACTTGCGGTAACGTACGCGCTTGGGCTCTTCAATGCCCAGCCGCTTGCACTTGTTCACTTCATATTCCGAGTAGCTTCCTTCGAAGAAATACACCTGTCCGTTGCCCTCGTAGGCCAGGATGTGTGTACAGATACGGTCCAGGAACCAGCGGTCGTGGCTGATGACCACGGCACATCCGGCAAAGTTCTCCAGACCTTCCTCCAATGCCCGCAGCGTGTTGACGTCAATGTCGTTGGTAGGCTCGTCCAGAAGCAGCACATTGCCCTCCTGCTTGAGTGCCATAGCCAGGTGCAGGCGGTTGCGCTCACCCCCCGAGAGTACTCCACACTTCTTCTCCTGGTCAGCGCCGGAGAAGTTGAAGCGGCTCAGGTAGGCACGTGCGTTGATGTCGCGTCCTCCCATACGTATGAGTTCGTTGCCCTGGCTGATGACCTGATAGACACTCTCGTCGGCCACGATGTCCCTGTGCTGCTGGTCCACGTAGGAAAGCTTCACCGTCTCGCCCACCTCAAAGGTGCCTGCGTCAGGGGTCTCCAGTCCCATGATGAGACGGAAGAGCGTGGTCTTTCCGGCACCATTGGGACCGATGACTCCCACTATGCCGCCCTGTGGCAGCGAGAAGTTCAGACCGTCGAGCAGCACCTTGTCACCGTACGCCTTCTTCACATCGTGCGCCTCGATGACCTTCTGTCCCAGTCGAGGTCCGTTGGGGATGTAGAGCTCCAGCTTCTCCTCCCGCTCCTTCTGGTCTTCGTTCAGCATGCGCTCGTAGTTGTTCAGACGTGCCTTGCCCTTGGCCTGCCTTGCCTTGGGGGCCATGCGCACCCATTCCAGTTCCCTCTCCAGCGTCTTCCTGCGCTTGCTGGCCGTCTTCTCTTCCTGCGCCATGCGCTTGGTCTTCTGGTCCAACCAGGAACTGTAGTTTCCCTCCCAGGGGATTCCCTCCCCTCGGTCGAGTTCCAGAATCCATCCGGCCACATCGTCCAGGAAGTATCGGTCATGCGTGACGGCTATGACGGTTCCCTCGTACTGGTTGAGGTGCTGTTCCAGCCAGTCGATGCTTTCCGCGTCAAGGTGGTTGGTAGGCTCATCCAGGAGCAGTACGTCCGGTTTCTGCAGCAGCAGGCGGCACAGTGCCACGCGGCGGCGTTCACCTCCGGAGAGCACGCCGCACCGTTGTTCGGCAGGGGGACATCGGAGTGCATCCATGGCACGTTCCAGACGGCTGTCGAGGTTCCATGCATCCGTAGCATCGATGATGTCCTGCAATTCTCCCTGACGTGCGAAGAGCTGGTTCATCTTATCCTCGTCCTCGTAGTATTCCGGCAGTCCGAACTTCTGGTTTATCTCCTCGTATTCGGCCAGTGCATCCACGATGTCCTTCACGCCCTCCTTGACCGTCTCGATGACCGTCTTGTCGTCGTCGAGCTGAGGTTCCTGGGGCAGGTAGCCCACCGTGTATCCAGGTGAGAAGACCACCTCTCCCTGGTAGTTCTGGTCCAGTCCGGCGATGATCTTCATCAGGGTGGACTTACCGGCTCCGTTCAGACCGATGATACCAATCTTGGCTCCGTAGAAGAAGCTGAGATAGATGTTCTTCAGTACCTGTTTCTGGTTCTGTTGGATGGTCTTGCTCACTCCGACCATCGAAAAAATGATTTTCTTGTCGTCAACTGTTGCCATGTCTTATGCTATATCCTTATTCGTATATTTACCTTATTTATATGGTTTTTGGGGTTATAGGTTATAGGTTATCGAATGGGTTATTGTTGGGTTTGAGGCTGTATTCGGGTTATTGGTCATGGGTGCTCAATCGTGGATGAAAACTATAACCCGAAGACAATAGGACATGCACTCTAACCCTTTCGATAACCTATAACCTCTCAACTCTTCGATAACCCATGCCCTTCCCCTTCAGGTTCATTTCCCAACCTCTGCCGAGAAGCGGTCCACTTCCTTGCGCCTTTCCTCCTCGTTCAGTTGCGGACACAGTCTGTCGAGTGCCTTGCGGAACGCTTCCACGGCATGCATCCTGGCTATCTGTTTGCCTGCTTTCATGCCACTGGCGTAGGGAGTGTGTGGCAATAAACTTCTATTGAAATTTCCGTCGCTCATGATTTTTGTGGTTTCGTTTGCAAATATAGCGATTTTTTTCTATATCGTGCGGTTCATTTCAAAAAATTATAGTATTTTTGCAACCAGAATGAAAAATAAGTTTCTTTTCTTCTTCTTTTTCGTGTTATTGCTCCCTGTGGCACTTGGTGCTGCAGCACGCCGGCAGGTCTGGGTCATAGACGCAGGCCATGGTGGACGTGATGTGGGTACCGAGGGCAGTAAGGTCAACGAGAAGGACATTACCCTGAAAGTGGCACTCCGCGTGGCTGCGTTGGTACGCGCCAACCTGAAGGACGTACGGGTGGTGATGACACGTGAGACTGACCGCTTCCTTACGCTTGCCCAACGCTGTGCCGTGGCCAACCAGGCTGGGGGAGATCTCTTCCTGAGCATTCATGTCAACGCTGCACCCGAGGCTCCCGGCGTGAGTGGCACGGAGACCTATTATGGTCCCGTGGGAGCCACCTCGTTGCGCCACGTGGAATCGGCACGCCGCCGCTATCAGCAAAAAAGCGAACTGTTGGCATGGGAACTACAGAAACACTACGGACTAGTAGGACGTTCCATTCGCCGTGGAGTGAAGCGTGAGCGGTATTATGTGGTGCTACATACGCTGATGCCCAGCGTGCTCACTGAGATAGGTTTTATTACTACTCCCGCCGAACAGGCTTACATGACCAGCAAGCAGGGGCAGGAGGAAATAGCCCAGTGCATTTTTCAGGGACTCAAGGATTACAAGGAAACCGTGGCGGCTGGGCGCGAGAAGAAAGTCCTGGCCCAGATGCGCCTGACAGGAGGCCGCGTGAAGGGAACAAAACCCGCAGCTTCGACCCTGCTGGCACAGCACGCTGCGCCCTCCGACGTGACAGATTCGGTGCGTCCTCAGGGTGACACGACCTCAGATACTTTGCCGGAGGCCACGCCCGACCCAGCCCTCGAACCCGAGTTTGTTCCTGAAGAACTCACTTTTGCCATCCAGATTTTCTCTCTCCGCAGGAAGGTCTCTACCCAGGGGCGTGAGTTCAAGGGCCTGAAGGACGTGAGGGTGCGTGAGAAAGACGGAGTCTTCAAGTACCAATGTGGCACGTGCGGTGACTACGACACGGCCCGCCGTACGTTGGAGGAGGTTCGGAAGACCTTCCCCGATGCCTTTATCGTGGCCTTCCTGGGAGACCGTCAGATTTCCACGGCTGATGCCAAGGAACTTTACATCAATAAGGGTAACTAATTAATGTCCAAAAATATCTGCCTGTGTTTGTTCTTGAACATTACATAGGTTGAACTTCCCGAGAGAGGTTATTTCTACCTTCGAGTCGTAGTTGAACACCACGTCAAGGCAGGCTTGGTCCAGGGCAACAGGGTCGGTACTGGCCGTGATGCCATGGTCATTGATGAGAGGATGCTGCGGATTGCCGTTGCAGTCGCAATCGACATTCATGTTTTGCTCCTTGTTTCTGTGCTGCCACACGCGCTGGCTTTTGGTCGCCACGGACACGCTGGCTACTTCTTGTCTTCAGAGGGACTGGCAGTCTCTTCCGTGCCGTCTTCTTTTGACTTGGCGGGTGCTGGGTCACGTTGGCGTCTGGCACTCGTTATTTCCTTCTGTTCACCGTCAGCCTCCTTCCGGGCCTTTTTGTCGGCCTTCTCACGTGCTTTTTTGGCTTTCTGTTCCGCCTTGGCCGCCTCGCGTTCTTCCTGGGCCTTCTTCTTTGCCTCGGCCTTGGCTGCCGCTTTCTTCTCCTTCAGTTTCCTTTCGTTGGCTGCTTCGCGTTCCTTCTGCAGGCGGAGAGCCTCCTTGTCGCTGATGCGGCGCTTGGAGGGGACTGCTTCAGGCTTGTTGGGAGTCTCCTTCGTCTTGCTGGGAACGGCCTCCTGCTTGCTGGGAGTCTCCTTTGTCTTGTTGGAAACAGGTTCTGTTTTGCTGGGAGTCTCCTTCTTCTTGGGAGTGGCCTCCGTCTTGCTGGGAGCCTCCTTCGTCTGCTTGGGGGTGGCCTTCGTCTGCTTGGGCTCCTCTATGGCTTTTGCTGCCTCTTCCGCCTTTTTCTGGGCGCGGCTTTTCGATTTTCGTTCGAAGGGCTTTGGATAGTAGTATTTGCCTTGCTGCTTGGCCTTTTTCAGGGCCACCTTGTCCTTCTGAATCTGTTCCTTGGCCCGTTGCAGGTCGCGCAGAAGCAGTCGCATTTCACGTTCTTCTTCTTTCTGTTTTTGTCGGGTGATGCGCTGTTCCTCCTTGAGCAGGCGTATATCCTCCTTGAGTGTCTGCACGATGGTGTCGTTCGGGTGTACGTACTGGGCACAGAGGGTGGGGCAGAAGGCGAGGAAGGCTATCAGTAGCAGGGTATGTATTATCTTCATGACTAAAGTGAAATAAATGATTAAAAATGGAAAATGTGTTTAAACCTTGCCTTATTAAACGATAAATAAGGTGTTTTATTGTGCTTTTTGCTCAAAAAGTGTGCTTTGTTCCCCTAATTCGCAGGAATATGTTTGGTGGAACGAAAAAAAAGCAGTACTTTTGCGCCCGAAATGAAATAAAAGAAGAAATACGTTAAGGAAATGGCTATGATAAAGATTACTTTTCCCGATGGTTCGGTAAGAGAATATGAAGCCGGAGTGACCGGGCTGGAGATAGCCCAGAGCATCTCCAGTCGTTTGGCACAGGATGTAGTGGCATGTGGCGTGAACGGTGAGACTACGGAGCTCAACCGTCCTATCCAGGAGGATGCCACCATCCACCTCTACAAGTTTGAGGATGAAGAGGGCAAGCATGCCTTTTGGCATACCAGTGCCCACCTGCTCGCTGAAGCATTGCAGGAGCTCTATCCCGGCATTCAGTTCGGTTTCGGACCTGCCGTGGAGAATGGTTTCTTCTACGACGTGCTGCTTCCTGATGGCAAGCAGATAGGTGAGGGCAACTTCAAGACCATCGAGGACAAGATGATTGAGTTGGCCCGCAGGAACGAGGCTGTGGTGCGCAAGGAGGTGAGCAAGGCCGACTGCATCGCACAGTTCCAGGCTGCCGGCCAGGCTTACAAGGTGGAACACATCGAGCAGGATCTCGAGGATGGTTCCATCACCACCTATACGCAGGGCAGTTTTACTGACCTCTGTAAGGGTCCTCACATCCTCTCTACCGGCATTATCAAGGCCGTGAAGCTGATGAGCGTGGCGGGTGCCTTCTGGCGTGGCGATGCCACCAAGGACCAGATGCAGCGCCTCTATGGTATCTCCTTTCCCAAGCAGAAGATGCTCGCGGAGTATCTGGCCATGCTGGAGGAGGCCAAGAAGCGTGACCACCGCAAGATAGGCAAGGAGATGGAACTCTTCATGTTCTCTGAGCGTGTAGGAAAGGGATTGCCCATCTGGCTTCCCAAGGGCACCGACCTCAGGCTCCGTCTGCAGGATATGTTGCGCAAGATACAGAAGCAGTATGGCTACCAGGAGGTTATCACGCCCAACATCGGCGGCAAGAACCTCTACCAGACTTCCGGCCACTGGGACCACTATGGCAAGGACAGCTTCCAGCCCATCCAGACGCCTGAGGAGGGAGAGGAGTACCTGCTCAAGCCTATGAACTGCCCCCACCACTGTGAGGTGTTTGCCAACAAGCCCCGTTCCTACAAGGAACTTCCCTTCCGCTGTGCAGAGTTCGGTACCGTATATCGCTACGAGCAGAGTGGTGAGTTGCATGGTCTGACGCGTGTACGTTGCTTCACCCAGGATGATGCGCATATCTTCTGCCGTCCTGACCAGGTGAAGGACGAGTTCATCAAGGTCATGGACATCATCCAGCGTGTGTTCTATACCTTCAATTTCTCGGAGGAGAACGTCGAGGTGCAGATTTCTCTGCGCGACCCCAAGGATACCACCAAGTATATTGGTAGCGATGAGGATTGGGCCAATGCAGAGCAGGCCATTATTGATGCCTGTGCCGAAAAGGGCATGAAGGCCCGCTGCGAACTGGGTGAGGCTGCTTTCTATGGTCCCAAACTGGATTTCATGGTCAAGGATGCCATTGGACGCCGCTGGCAGCTGGGTACCATCCAGGTGGATTATCAGTTGCCCCAGCGTTTCCAGCTGGAATACGTGGGCGAGGACAACCAGAAGCACCGTCCCGTGATGATACACCGTGCTCCCTTCGGTTCCATGGAACGCTTCGTGGCCGTGCTCATCGAGCATACCGCCGGCAAGTTCCCCCTCTGGCTCACACCCGACCAGGTGGCCATCCTTCCCATCTCCGAGAAGTTCAATGACTACGCACAGCAGGTCAAGGCATATTTCGACCAGCATGAGGTGCGTTCCTATATTGACGACCGCAGCGAGAAGATCGGCCGCAAGATACGCGATACGGAAGTGAAGCACATACCCTACATGCTCATCGTGGGCGAGAAAGAGGCTGCCGAAGGCCTTGTAAGTTTCAGAAAACAGGGCGGAGGAGAGCAAGGAAGCATAAAAATTGAGGAATTTGCGCAGAAAATACTTGAAGAAGTTCGTCAAATGACAGAAAAATGCTAACTTTGCACCCGAAAAGAAAAAATGCAGGGTTATCAGACTGATGTCTCAACAACTTCGCAAGTCCATAGTTCATAGTGAATGGATTACAGTTCAGAATTTAATTAATGAGAAAAGACAACAACATCAAGAATCAGTATCGTATCAACGATCAGATCAGAGTACGTGAGGTGCGCATCGTAGGCGACGACATAGAGTCAGTAGTCCTGCCTACTTTCAAGGCCATACAGATGGCCGAGCAGAAGGGCGTGGACCTCGTAGAAATTTCCCCCAATGCGCAACCTCCTGTTTGCCGACTCATTGATTACAGCAAGTTCCTCTATCAGCAGAAGAAGAAGCAGAAGGAAATCAAGGCCAAGCAGGTGAAGATTGAAACGAAGGAAATACGTTTCGGACCACAGACCGATGACCATGACTATAACTTCAAGCTCAAGCACGCTCAGGGCTTCCTCAGTGATGGTGACAAGGTGAAGGCGTATGTCTTCTTCAAGGGTCGAAGCATCCTTTTCAAGGAACAGGGAGAGGTACTTCTCCTGCGTTTCGCTGCCGACCTCGAGGAGTACGGAAAGGTGGAGTCCATGCCTGTCCTGGAGGGAAAGCGTATGACCATGTTCATTGCTCCCAAGAAGGCGGCTCCCGCCAAGAAGGTTGAAGCACAGGAGGAGTTTGCCGGCACCGCTGTCGAGGCATCGGTGAAGAAGGCTCCCCAGCAGAAGGCCAAGAAGGAGTACAAGGGGCCCAATATGGAGGGCGAGAATTGGGACGACTGAAAACGGAAAGAGATACGCGTAACGCCTGGTATATGCGTTGCCGTACATTATTAATAATTAATTAAAACAACAAAAAATGCCAAAAGTAAAGACTAAGTCTGCAGCGAAGAAGAGATTCGCGCTGACAGCGACTGGCAAGGTAAAGCGTCACCACGCTTATCACAGCCACATCCTGACCAAGAAGACCAAGAAGCAGAAGAGAAACCTCGACCACACCGCTATCGTGGTGACCGAGAACATGAAGCAGGTTCGCGACTGCCTCTGCATGCGTTAAATCCAAAGTCAGGAAGAAGTTTTTCACTTAGTTATTAACCGGATGACAAGCCTCAAAGTGCCAATGGCCGCTTGCATTCAAAAAGAAACAAAATTATGCCAAGATCAGTAAATCATGTAGCTTCAAGAGCTAAGAGAAAGAAGATTCTGGGTTTGACCAGAGGTTACTATGGTGCTCGCAAGAATGTGTGGACCGTTGCCAAGAATACTTGGGAGAAGGGTCTCACCTATGCATTCCGCGATCGTCGCAACAAGAAGCGCACCTTCCGCGCACTGTGGATTCAGCGTATCAACGCTGCCGCACGCCTGGAGGGTATGAGCTACTCTCAGCTCATGGGTGCTCTGCACAAGGCTGGTATCGAGATTAACCGCAAGGTGCTCGCTGACCTCGCCATCAACCACCCCGAGGCTTTCAAGGCCATCGTGAACAAGGTGAAGTAAGGCAGGGCTTACTGAAAGAACACGGCATCCCATGGGAATGGGGTGCTTTTTTTATTAATGGGGTGTCTTTGTTTGAAGGTAGGTTCTATTAATTACAATTCTCTATGGAATTACCTTTGTGGTCTTTCACTCTCTCCCCGGCATCTTTCTTCGTAAGGTCTTGCACCATAGTTCGCTATGCTGCTTCACCCTTACAAGGAAATCTGCTCGGAGATAGAGTAAAATCCCATCAAAGCTAATTTATAGAACCTACCTGAATTGATCGATGGCATTTGGCCATTGGCGATAGGGTTCCACATGGCTTCTTCATAGAAGATGTTTTCAGTCCAAGGTATATTTCAATCCATGTAGAAGATATTTTTCAATCCGTGTAGAAATCAACTTCTCAAGAAAAGTAAGTATTTTGGGGCAAGAAAAAGGGCCGCACCGGTGATGTGATGAAACTCCGAGTGACAAGATTTGAGCGCCGCGCATCCTTTGTAATCCACCGACTCAAGGTTACCCCTTTCGGGGCGTGGCCCGCCATTGGTATGCGTAAGCAGTCTCGGTTTTCAGATTTATTTGATGAGTATCCCAGTCAAACCGATGCGGCCTATAGGTCAATAAATTGTACCTTTTTCCTATATCGCTTTGGCGAGTGTGTTTCACACCGACTTGCCGTAGCGGAATGGATAGGTTGTCTTTTTACATTGCAAAGATACTGCTTTTTGTGATAGCAGCCAAATTTTACGCCACATTTTTTTGATAAAAAAAATATATTTCGTAACTTTGTCGCGTAGATAAACAACATGGGTGATTTCTGAGAAATCCATCCCATACACTAAGTAGATTATCCTGATGAAAATACAGTTATCCATCGAATACCGCACCAACTGGGGAGAGTCAGTTTGTGCCGAGTTCAAAATTCAGAAGAAGAAAGGAAATGATGTACGCAGGGAACTCCGTCTGGACACTACGGACGGGGTCTTGTGGACAGGAGAATTGAACCTCCAGGACAAGGATGCCCTCAGGGTTTCCTATTATTATAATATCAAGCGGGGGGATATCGTGTTGCGGCAGGGCTGGATGGGTATGCCGCGTTCCTTCCGGTATGACAATTCCAAGACGCTTAAGGTTCGCGACTTCTGGCGCGACCTGCCCATCCGGGCTCACATGTACAGCACGGCTTACTGCTACCTGAACAACCTGAATGTCGGACAGCAGGCTGACATCCTGTATTTCGACAAGACGCTCATCCTTAGGGTCAATGCACCTCAGTTGCTCGAAGGCCAGGTGTTGGCCATTGTGGGCAGTCTTCCCCTGATGGGGGCGTGGGATGCTACCCATGCACTCCGTATGCAGCCCTGTGGCCTGCACGAGTGGAGCATCTCGCTGAGTGCCAACAGCATCACTACGCCTTTTGAGTACAAGTATGTGGTGCTTGATGAAAAGACGGGTCAGCTCATTTACTGGGAAGGGGGCGAAAACCGCGTGTGCCAGAAGTTCACCGTGGCAGGCAATGAGGTACTGGTTCAGTACGATGATGAATTGCACGTCGAGGCGAAGCACTGGAAGGTGGCCGGCGTCGTGGTTCCTGTCTTCAGCCTCAGAAGCGAGGGCAGTCAGGGAGTGGGCGACTTCGGAGACCTCAGGATGATGGTGGATTGGGCTGTCAAGACGAACATGCACATGATACAGCTCCTGCCTATCTATGATACCACGCAGATGCACACTTGGATGGACAGCTATCCCTACAATGCCATCAGTATCTATGCCCTACACCCCGTGTATATGGACATTCGTCAGCTGAACGACGTGGATGACAAGCAGTTCATGCACGAATACGAACGAAGGCGTGAGAAACTTAATGGTGAGTTTGCTGTCGATTACGAGATGGCAAGTAAGCTGAAGCGTACGTATCTACACCGCATATATGAGCAGGAGGGTGACGAGGTAATGGCTTCGGCGGAATTTAAGGCTTTCTTTGGGGAAAATGCCCGGTGGCTCATACCGTATGCTGCCTTTTCTTATCTGCGGGACAAATACCAGACGTCGGACTTCCGCCAGTGGCCGGAGTTCAGCAGTTACGATGAAGCGGCTATCTCGCGTTTCTGCTCGCCGGCGCGCAGCCACTATAAGGAAGTGGCCTACTTCTACTACATGCAGTACCAGCTCTACCGCCAGTTGGGCGAGGTGACTCGCTATGCGCGGGAACATCATGTGGTGCTGAAGGGCGACATTCCCATTGGCATCAGTCGATGCAGCGTGGAGGCTTGGGTGGAACCGCACCTCTTCCACATGAACGGGCAGGCCGGTGCGCCTCCTGATGCTTTCTGCAAGGAAGGCCAGAACTGGGGATTCCCCACCTACAACTGGGCGAAAATGGCAGAGGATGGCTATCGCTGGTGGAAGGAGCGGCTCTGCAAGATGTCACAGTTCTTCGATGCCTACCGCATAGACCATGTGCTGGGATTCTTCCGCATCTGGGAGGTGCCCCTGCACAGCATACAGGGCTTGCTGGGGCAGTTCTCGCCTGCCTTGCCCATGTCGAGGGAGGAGATAGAGCGCTGGGGACTTCCCTTCCGTGACGAGTATCTCGTGCCGCTCATCAATGAGGGCATTCTCTACGATACCTTCGGCCCGGAACTGATGCGTAGGGTCAGGGACCAGTTCCTTGACGTGTGTGGACGTGACCGTTATCAGTTGAAGCCTGAATTTGACACGCAGGTCAAGGTGAGGGACTTCCTGGCAGATGCCGAGGGGGGAGAAACGGAGAAGATCAGGAACGGACTCTATAGGCTTATCAGCAATGTGCTTTTCGTTCGCGACAAGGATGATGCCGACATGTACCATCCTCGCATCGGGGTGCTCGATGATGCTCCTTTCGCTGCGTTGGGAGATCGTGAGAAGGAGGCTTTTGCTCGTCTCTATGAGGATTATTTCTACCATCGGCACAACAGTTTCTGGTACGACGAAGCCAAGAAGAAGTTGCCCGCACTGGTGGAGAGCACCGGTATGCTGTGTTGTGCGGAGGATCTCGGCATGGTGCCAGCTTGTGTACGCCCCCTCATGGAGGAACTGCGCATGCTCTCGCTGGAGATTCAGACCATGCCTAAGGAAATGGGTGTTACCTTCAGTCACCTGGAGAACAATCCCTACCGCAGCGTGGCTACCATCTTCACCCATGACATGGCCACCCTGCGCATGTGGTGGGAAGAGGATCGTCAGCGCACGCAGCAGTATTACCATGAGATATTGCAGAAGGACGGGGATGCACCCTCCTCTATTCCCGGATGGTTGTGTGAGGAGGTCGTGGCTCGCCACTTGTTCAGTCCCTCCATGCTCTGTCTCATCAGTCTGCAGAACTGGCTCTCCATTGATGATGCCATACGTTACCCCGATCCATCGGAAGAGCGCATCAACGTGCCAGCCGAGTCGCGGCACTATTGGCGTTACCGTATGCCGATTTATATTGAACAACTGCTGGCCGCTGATGCTTTCAACGAGAAGATAGGCAGCATGATAGATCATGCCGGACGTGCCTGACAGGTCATAGGCTCCTCAGTAATGGGGAGCTTTTTTTCTGGGGGGATATTACAAAAAAAGACTGCCCTGTTTGGGTAGTCTCTCTTTTACTTTGTGGAGAATATCGGAATCGAACCGATGACCTCTTGCATGCCATGCAAGCGCTCTAGCCAGCTGAGCTAATCCCCCGTTTTTTTCTTTTGCGATGCAAAGTTAGGGCTTTTTTCTGAAATGGCCAAATGTTTTTGGCACTTTTTTGTATTTTGACCCTAAAAAAGTAGAAAAACGGGCTGTTTCGGGGGAATTATTGGCCTTTTTTTGTACTTTTGTTCACTCATACGCGCAATCGTGCGTGTGAATTACCTTGATGATAGATTAATCCAAAAGATATGAAGAAAACACTTTTATCTATAGGAGTGCTTCTCGGCGCTTTGCATGCTTCCGCACAGGCGGACAGCATGGAGGATTGGCTGCAGAATGGCCGGCCTGAACACGTGGAGACATTCGTGACGGATGGCACGGGAACCCACAGGATGCCAGCCCGCATCGGAGCGGCCAATGCGGGTATTCTGACTGCCCCTACCCCTAGGATTCCTGTCGTGTTGGTGGAGTTCCAGGACCGCAAGTTTCATGCCTCGGGCAAGACGCATGAGGAGGTCAGGCAGAACTATGACCTCTTTTTCAACGGCTATGATGACGAGGCTGTACGGCAAGCCACCGGCAGCAGGGGCTCGGTATTCAGCTACTTCAATGACATGAGCCAGGGCAAGTTCCTACCCGATTTCGACATCATTGGTCCCGTAACGTTGAGCGAGGGGTATGCAGCGTATGGTGCCAACAGCGGCAGCAACAAGGATGTCAGCATCGAACGGTTCTACAAGGAAGCCGTGACCAAGGCTGTCAGGGAAGGGGGAGTTGATTGGACTGTCTATGACAATGACGGTGACGGCAAGGTGGATATGGTCTTCTTTATCTATGCGGGATGGGGAGAGCATGCGGCCAAGAGCGATCCCGATGCTATCTGGGCCAAGGAGAGTACCAGTTCGACCACGGTAACAGACGAGGACGGAGGGAAGGTGACCTTTGCCCTGTATGGCATGACTTCCGAGGCTCGCTATGCCTCTTACGATCAGCTTGAGAAGGACCTTCAGGGAGAATTCCCCAATGGCTACAATCCTGACAACATGCAGATGGACGGCATCGGGGTTTGCCTACATGAGATGAGCCACGCACTCGGACTGCCTGACTTTTACGACACTGGCTATAAGGCTTTCGGCATGGATCTGTGGAGCCTCATGGACTATGGAGAGTATTGCGTGAGCGGCTACCAGCCTGTGGGTTATACGGCCTACGAGCGGAGTTACATGGGGTGGGAATCGCTGGAGACGCTCACAGAGCCCCAGGTGCTGACGCTCAGGTGCTTTGCCGATGGAGGCGTGGGTTACAAGATTGTAAACCCCGCCAACGAGAATGAGTACTATGTCATAGAGAACCGTCAGGGGAAAGGCTGGGACGAGTATCTGGGCACCAATGTGTGCTCTGGACTGCAGGTGACGCATGTGGATTACGACAAGGCATGCTGGACGCAGAACAGGGTGAACACGGATGCTGCTCATCAGCGCATGACCCTCATAGCGGCCAACAACAGTTATCTGGGTATCAATGTGGCTTCCAATGCGGCAGAGTGGCGTGAGTGTCTGGCCGGGCAACTCTATCCCGGGACTTCGTTCAACTATAACCTGACCGATGAATCGACTCCCGCGGCTTCTGTCTATACGGCACATGATGGAGTGTATTTCATGTCGCAGCCCATTCGCAACATCACCGAGAATGAGGACGGAACCGTGACTGTCTGCTTCCGTACCCACGGGCAGCTCGATGTGCCTCAGTTCAATGAACCGAGTGAGGTGAATGAGCATGGTTTCACCCTCAGCTGGGAACCTGTAGAGAATGCGGTACGCTATGTGCTGGAGTTGGAAACAGAAGGAGGGGTGGTACGCAGCGAGACGGTCGATGGACTGAGTTTTACCTGTTCGGATATGCCTGCCAGCGCCGCCGTGTCCTGCCGTATCAAGGCGCAGGCTAGTACACCGGAGGAGTATGTGGATAGTGAATGGAGTGAATATCTGTATCTCAAGACAGACGAGGATATTGTCAGTAACGTGGCAGAAAGCAGCCAGGAGGTCTGCGTGTATGCCGTGAATGGCAGTCTGG
Organism: uncultured Prevotellaceae bacterium; assembly: GCA_945787235.1. Taxonomy (GTDB): domain Bacteria; phylum Bacteroidota; class Bacteroidia; order Bacteroidales; family Bacteroidaceae; genus Physcousia. Next base: position 1,104 of record CALZGT010000022.1, on the reverse strand, counting down.
TGGCTCGCTGCAAGTCGAGCGAACTGCAGCGCAAGGACGTGCATCCCGGAGTCTATGTCGTACAATATCCCAATGGTTCAACTCGTAAAATAGTATTAAGATGAGAAAATGGATGACTTTGGCTGTATGGATGACAGCAATGATGGCTATGGCTGTGCCGGCCAAACGGGTGAAACGTACCATCAAACTCGAGGATGGAAGCGTGAAGGAAGTTGTGTTGCGTGGCGATGAGCGTGTGCATTTCTATGAGGATGCTGAGGGACAGGCTTTCGTGCAGCATCCCAGTGGGCGTTTTGTCCGTGAGGAGAAGACTGTGTTGGAGGCTCGCTGGCAGCAGCGCATGGAGGAGCAGCAGCAACGTCTGTCTCTTCGCAAGGAGGCCCGAAGTCGCCAGACGATGACGCGGGCCTGGGGGGATGCCACCAATCCTGTGTCAGGACAGAAGAAGGGGCTTGTCATCCTGGTAAACTTCAGCGATGTAAAAATGCAGGAGCAATACGGGAATGCTTATTTCAATGACTTCTTCAACAAGGTGGGTTTCTCGGAGAATGGTATGGCTGGCAGTGTGCATGACTTCTTCTATGAGAGTAGTTACGGGAAACTGGACTTAACCTTTGATGTGGTAGGCCCTGTGTCAGTTAGCCGGGAGATGGCTTATTATGGTGCAGATGGTGCGGATGGTAATGATCAGCATCCGGCTGAGATGGTCATTGAGGCTTGTCAGCAGGCGGACTTGCTCGGAACGGATTTTACCCGGTATGACTGGGACGGTGACGGATATGTGGATCAGGTTTTCGTGGTCTATGCAGGCTATTCAGAAGCCTCGGGAGCCGGTGAGAATACCATCTGGCCGCATGAGTATGACTTGAATTCTGCCAAATTCTACGGTGATGGCTCGGGGGCTCTCCTGCTGGATGGTGTGCGGGTTAATACGTATGCAGTATCGAGTGAACTGGCTGGTACCAGTGGTTCTACGGCCGACGGCATCGGCACTGCGTGTCATGAGTTCAGCCATTGCCTCTGTCTGCCAGACCTCTACGATACGCAGAGTTCTGCGAATTTTGGCATGGATGCATGGTCTATCATGGACTATGGATGTTATTC
>CALZGT010000021.1 GCA_945787235.1 uncultured Prevotellaceae bacterium | reverse complement strand
TGGCGAAGTATGTCAAGACCCTTTTTTCGGGCTTTTTCCACGACCGAATGACTGAAGGGACAGAGGTCGAGTAGAGCGAGGGAGTTTCACCCTCACCCTCTCACAGAACCGTGCGTGAAAGTCTCCCCTCACACGGCTCTTCACACTCAACGTTTTGGAGGGTCAGGGGACAGGTCCCTGACCCTTCCTCTTTCATTTTGGGTGACGCATTCCCGAAGTCGGGACTTTTTTTAGCCGAAAAGGTTCAAGGGTTCCGATTCGCATAGGCTAAACGATTGGTAATTAGTTTACTACACCCGTCGAACCCCTCTTTAGGGTTCGACGCAGGGTTCGACGCTTGTATTTTATTGATTATTAGTTTTGTAGGTCGTATTTAGCGGAAGCCTTGAACCTTTTTTGCCTTAAAAAACTTTTTTCGTGTATGCGGGTGTGTGCGGTAGGGGATGCTACAGGCTGCTTTGCAGATACTTGTTGCGAAACTCGGTGGGTGTACATCCCTTATGCTTTTTGAAGCAACGGTTGAAGTGTGAGACGGTGTTAAAACCACAGTCGTAACAGATCTCGGCCACAGTCTGTGCGCCCAGTAGAAGTTGCCGGGAGGCATGCCCCAGCCGCACGTCGATGATATAGTCTGACACGCTCTTGCCTGTATGCTGTGAGAAGTATCGGCTGAAGGAGGTAGGTGTCAGGTCGATGAGTGCGGCTAGGTCTTGCAACCTTATCTCCTCGCGAAAGTTGCGCTCTATGTATTGGCGTATCTTCTGAATGCGAAGGCTGTCGCTGTCCAGCTGGCTATGTGCAAAGGCTGTGGTGGAGAGCTGATGGAAGTCGTCCGTTTCCGACAGGTCGTAGAGGATGCTCAGCACCTTCAGGAAGCTATGAAAGCCTGGCTTCATGCGTGCAAGGAGGTATAGATTGTCATACACTTTTCGAATAGCATTTGTATCGAAGCTTATGCCCCTCTGCGCACGTTGCAGCAGATGGGCTATTGAGGCGAAGTCATTGCGCGAGAGCAGATCGTCGCCTAAAAGGTCGGCCGGTATCTGTATTGTTATCTCGTGTACGTTGTCCATGCTGCATCGGTCTTGCTGCCAAGCGTGGATAAGATTGCTGCCGATGAGCGTCAGATCGTAGATACCCACCTCCTCAATGCTGTCGCCCACCAGTCGGCGTGCACCCTCGGCATGCTCCAGGAAGTTCAGTTCGACAGCCCTGTGGCGATGCAGGGGATAGGAGAATGCCGTCTTGCTGCGCTCTACGACGTAGATGCAGTCCTTCTCGCTCAGCGGTGTTATTTCAGAGAGAATGTCCATGTGCTCTTATACAGATTGGTTATGTGATGGTTTGCTTGGCTGCAAAGTTAGGAAAAAAGTTGCAGACAAGTGTGCGAATGCATCCTTTTTTGTTAAGGCGATGCTATAATAGTGTTATATTATGGCAAAATAGGCAAAATGTGTGGTATGATTTTGCCGCCTGTAGGCTATCTGTGCAATAAATGGATAAAATACGCATATCCTTTGATGTGCAAAGTTCGTAATTTTGCTGCCGTAAAAATACACCTTTTTAACTAATCTAACAATTAATGTATCATGAAACGATTTCTACTTTCCATGCTTGTTGCTCTGCTGACATTGAGTGCAAGTGCAAAGATTGACGTTGACTTCTCGAGCCGATTCGACGAGGGAACGAACACGATCACCGCTCCCAGTGCATGGGGTTGGTACACCTCTGCTGGTCTGAGCGACAACTATGAGATTATGGAGTGCGACTACTTGTACATCAAGTATTCGTCAAGTTTCAACTTCAGCCTCATCATTCAGGACATGGGATGGCAGAATGCTTATGTAGTGAACTGTAGTTCTACTGACAACGAGGCATACATCAAGCTGACGCCGGGTGCATTCCCAGGTTTCACCCAGGTGGTCATCCAAAACCACAGCGAGGGCAGCATCGACATCGAGAAGCTGTACTTCTGCTCGGAAGAGGAATTCTATAATCCCGCTCCCGATGACCTGGAGGGCGCACGTGCCAATCTGATGGAGATTTATATGCGCTACCAGAAACTGCAAGATAAATACGTGGCAGGAACAGGATTCGGCAACTATCCTGAGGAACTGGTACAGGCCTTCAACGATGCACTGAATGCAGCTCTTATCCTCGATAGCAATGAAGGACAGGACCTTACCGTAGAGCAGCTCAATGCCATGTCGCAAGCCATCGTGGATGCCTACAAGGCACTTGAGGCTGGACAGATTCGCTACCTACCCGCCAATGGTTACTACCGCTTCGTAGGCGCGCGTATGTATGTAAATGGTAGCGACGAGTATGGATACAACGACGTGGTGAAGGCCATGTACAGCACCAATACGGGCGATAATGGCTGGAATACCCTCGACGTGAACGATCCCACCTACCTGTGGACCATTGAGCGACAGGACGATGGCAACTATCTGCTCCAGAATGCCAGCAGCAAACTCAACTTCACCAGTGCTGAAAAGTGTACGGATGGCGTGAAGTACATCGCCTTCGATGCCCTCACCAAACCTGAAGGTGGTTACGACTTGGGCTACACCCTCAGTACGGACGGCGACGTCACTGTATTCAACTTCCGCCTGAGCGACCAGGCTGCCGGTGACAAAAACTACGTACACATGAACTGGCACAATGGTGGCACAGGATGGAACGGCCCCATGACTACTTGGTACAATTCGGTAAACGACAGCGGTGCCACGGAGTGGTATCTGCAGCCCGTTGATGAGGAGGTGGCTAAGGCACTGCTCGATGAGACAGCCTATGAGCGCGACTTTGTGGTAATGCTGGCCGATGCCAAGGAGAAACTGAGCATCGCCGACGATAAGACGCTCGTCAAGCTCATCACCGAGGCCAGCCAGTTCAGCAGTCCCTTCAGCCAGAACGACCTTGGCAGCAAGGATGGTGACAACCTGAGAGACGGCGTGCTAATCAATGGTAAGACGGATGATTTCTGGCACAGCGTATGGAGTGCCGGTAATGTTGAAGCAGGTTTACACTATCTGCAGATTGAGATGCCAGAAGAGATAACTGGTGACATTCGCTTTGACTTCACCCGCCGCATTGCGGATGATGACAACGTGACCAAGTGGGGTATATATGGCAGCAACTACCCTGAGGGTGAGAAGTATGACTACGAATGGATTGCAGACATTGAGACACCCTACAATGTCAAGGGCGAGAGCGTAAATACGAGCTTCAGCATCGACAGCGATAAGAGCTACCGGTACTTGCGATTCTACGCCGAAGCTACCAACAGCAATCGTGGCTACTGGCACGTCAGCGAGTTCCAGCTTTATCAGACATTTGACAACCCCAACAACCAGGCATCCAAGATGGGCGATATCTACGCCAACCTGAAGAGTGCCGTAGAGAGGGCCGATGCTGTCGAGGAAGGCGCTTTGACCAAGGCTGACTACGAGGCATTGAAGGCTGCCTACGACCCTTTCATCGCCATGTTTGTTGACCCCACCGATCTGCGCAAGCTCATCAACGAGGCAGAGTCCGTACTGAAGCTCTATGCCGAGGGCAACAATCCCGGTCAGTGGAGCGAGGATCCCAGCAACGGCCTGGGCAAGGATCTGGCCGATGCCAAGGCATACGATCAGGCTGGTGCCTACACACAGGCTCAGACCGATGCCTTCATCGAGGCTTTGACTGATGCAGAGGCTAAGTTCCTCAACACCGCCAACAAGATCTCTACGAAGAAATACTATGCCATCCGCTTTGCCAGCGAGGAGATGTATGAGGAATTTGGCTGGAGCACCAGCAACGTGCTGAGCGAGACTTCCGGCGACCTCTTCAACAACTACCTCTGCTCTATCAAGGCTGAAGAGAATCCCGAAGCAGAAGAGTCAGAAGAAGCACAGGAGCCTGGCATCAACCTCATATTCAGCGACAACTCGGCTGCCGACATCGAATTCTTCTTCGTTCCCGCAGGCGACAACCTCTACACCATCAAGCACAAGGCAACGGGCCGCTACATCCACGTAAATGGCTATGATAGCTGGACGAACCTGACAAGCGAGCCTACCACCTTCTTCACCGTTGAGGCCGTAGGTCATGGTGAGAACATCATCCATGCCACCGACAACGAGGGCAACGACCTCTCATACCTCCACGCACAGCTCTCTGACCATCGTCTCGTCACCTGGCACGACCACTACGCAGGCAGCAACTCAGGTTTGATGCTCGAGGAACTGGGTGACATCAGCGAGGAAGACGCTATCGCCAACGTAGAGCAGGCTTCTGCCAAGACTGCCAACATCTACAACGTGGCTGGTCAGCTCGTTCGCAAGAATGCAAAGCAGAACGACGTGAAGAGTCTCAGCAAGGGACTATACATCATGAACGGAACCAAGGTTTTGGTGAAATAAGGTTTATACATTATGAATATAGCAAGGCGACTTTTCTATGTCGCAGCACACAAGTGGCCCACACTCTCCACCCCCTCCCCCTTGAGGGAGGGATGGGGTGGGGCTCTTTTTCTCGCCCTGCTATCAGGGTGGGGGCAGGGTCTTCATGCTCAGATCCAGAACGTGCTGGTTCACAAGACGGACGGCACCGTGGTGCGCTACAATATGCAAGACATAGAAAGCATCACCATCGAGGACATCCCCAAATGGGCCAACCGCTCGGAGTCGGCACGTAAACTCTTGACCTACATGGAGGAGAACACGGGCAAGAAGATGCTCACCGGCACGCATGCCTGTGTGAACTACAACACATACGAGGCCGACTGGGTGTATAGCCACACGGGCAAATACCCCGCCATCAACTGCATCGACTTCATCCACGACATCTACTCCTCATCGGGCGGATGGATTGACTACAACAACCAGACGATGTGGAAGAACTGGACGAACAAGCGTGGCGTGATGGCTGCCATGTGGCACTGGAATATGCCCTCGAACGATGGCAAGAGCGACACCTGCACACCAGGCACGGAAGACGGGCAGACGAGCTTCCGTCCCTCTGCCATCTTCGATCCCACCTCCGAAGGCTACCGCACCATGATAGCACGCATCGACCAGGTGGCAGCATGGATGAAACCGATGGCCGACGCACGCATCCCCGTCATCTGGCGTCCACTGCACGAGGCACAAGGCAACTGGTCGGACGCCAATCCCGGCACCTCCTGGCACAAGGCATGGTTCTGGTGGGGCATCGACGGTCCGGAAGCCTTCGTGGAACTGTGGCGCGTGATGTACGATCGCATGGTCAACTATCACGGTCTGGACAACCTGATATGGGTGTTCAGTGCCGGCGATTCCAAGCGGTGGTATCCTGGCGATGAATATGTGGACATTGTCACCTATGACTTCTACAACCAGACACTTAAGGCTATGCACAACATCTACGACATGTTTGAACGGCTCTATCCTGGCAAACTGCGTGCCATTGGCGAGTTCGGAAACATACCCAAGATGTCAGATATATGGGCTGATGGTCAGTACTGGAACTACATGATTCCCTGGTGGGACAATGCGCGTACCAGCGATCCCAAGAGCGATGCTTTCAAGCTGACCGACCACAACAATGCCAACATAGACTACTGGAATGATGCCCTGAAGTGTGATTTCATCATCACTCGCGACGAATTACCCAACTTCAGGTAATGCTTTTCAAAATAAAATGGTAAATTTGCTACGACAATCTTATAAGCAAATCCATAAGAATCCAAACATGATACGATGAAGCCTTACAAATTCCAACCTTATCTCAAGACGACCCTATGGGGCGGCTATCAGATAGCTCCCTACAAGGGAATCTATACCGCCCAGCCCAACATCGGCGAAAGTTGGGAAATAAGTGGTGTTCCCGGCCACGAAAGCGTTGCCATCGACCGCGGACTCATCGGAGATGTTGACCTTGGCCTAACCCTTACAGAACTGATTGATAAGTATAAGGGACTGCTCGTTGGCGATCGTGTTTACAAGAAGTACGGCAACAAGTTCCCCATCCTTGTCAAGCTCATTGACTCTCGGCAAGACCTTTCCGTGCAAGTTCATCCAGATGACAAACTGGCTCTTGAGCGCCATGGCTGTGCCGGTAAGACTGAAATGTGGTACGTTATCAAAGCCGACATCGGTGCCAAGATCTATAGTGGCTTGCGCAAAAGTATCTCTCCCGATGACTATGAACGCCTAGTCATCGAGAATGATGTCGAGGCTGATAGCAAGGGGGAGAACCCTATGGCGTCCGTCATTGCTACACACGAGAGCCACGATGGCGATCTCTATTTCCTTCCCGCCGGACGCCTCCATGCCATTGGTGCCGGGAACTTCCTTGCCGAGATTCAGCAGACCAGCGACATCACTTATCGTGTGTATGATTTCGGACGCAAGGATGCCCACGGAAAACCCCGCGAACTGCACGTTGAACAGGCCAAGGAGGCTATTGACTATCGGGTATGGCCCGAGTACCGCACCTCCTATGACAGTACAAAGCCAACCTCACAGCTTATCAACTGTCCTTACTTCACCGTTCATCGTGTCGTTGTACAGGTAGCTGCTCAGATCGATTTTCAATGCGATTCCTTCGTCGTCGTACTCTGCCTTTGGGGCGAGGCCAACATCAACGGTATCCACATTCGTCAAGGCGAGACGGTGCTGGTGCCTGCCAGCGAGAACATCCTCTACATTTTCGGGAATGCCACGTTCCTTACTGCCACTATGTAGAGTGACATGCACGATTGGGTGGCGTGTAAAATTTTATCCTATATTTTCATAAGTTACTAAATAATCAGAGAAGCATGCGTAAGACATTTCTTCTACTCCTCACTGCCATAAGCCTGTCGGCGGCGGCACAGCGTGAGCGCATCAGCATGGACGATCAGTGGCAATTTGCACTGGGACATGCAAGCGACTACAACAAGGACTACATGGCTGGAACAGAATATTTTAACTATCTGACCAAGGCCAACTCCATACACAACGAGGCTCCCTATGTCCTGAAGTTCAAACCAGGCAACGAATGGAAGTCGGTAGCCCTGCCTCACGACTGGGCAGTGGATCTTCCTTTCAATGGCTCAGCCAGCTACAGCCACGGCTTCAAGCAGGTGGGATGGAAATACCCAGAGACAAGTGTGGGATGGTACCGCAAGACGTTCCATCTGCCCGAGAGCGACCGAGGTCGTCATGTGCGCCTGCAGTTCGACGGTATCTTCCGCAATGCACAGGTGTGGGTAAACGGATTTCTGGTGGGTCAGGAACCGAGTGGCTACGCATCGCAGGACTACGACATCACCGACTACCTGCTCTACGGCAATGGAGAGAAGCAGACCAACCTCATTTGCGTGCGCGTTGATGCTTCGCTCGAGGAGGGTTGGTTCTACGAGGGTGCGGGCATCTACCGCCACGTATGGATGGAGAAGATGGCCCCCCTGCACATCGCCACCGATGGCACCTTTGCACACTTTACACTCAATGATAATTTCACCGAGGCGCAGATGACCCTCGAAACGGAAGTGGTGAATGACGGCAACAAGCCCATCAGCAGCTACAGCGTGCAGCATGCACTCATCGCCCCCAACGGCGACGTCGTGGCCACAATGACGAACGAGGGTAAAGCACTGGCTCCACGCGAGATGGCCATAACGAAGAGCGAGACAAAGGTAAAGAACCCTGCCTTGTGGAGTTTGGAGACGCCCCAACTATACAAGGTGCGTACACGCATCATCGTAAATGGACAGATGGTGGACGAACACATTACCCGAACCGGTATCCGCGACATCAAGCTCGATGCCGACAAGGGACTCTTCCTCAACGGCAAGCACGTCACGCTGAAGGGTGTGGACTGCCATCAGGATCACGCTGGCGTAGGTGCTGGTATCCCCGACGGCTTGCAAGCATACCGCATCGAACGGTTGAAGTGGATGGGCGTGAATGCCTATCGTGCCAGCCACAATCCCATGACGCCGGCCTTGCTTGACGTGTGCGATTCATTAGGTATTTTGGTATACGAGGAGAACCGACTGACGGGCATCAATCCCTTCCAACTCGACGTACTGAAGGGGATGATACACCGTGACCGCAACCACCCCAGCGTCTTCTGCTGGAGCGTGGGCAACGAGGAGTGGGGCATCGAATGGGAAGACCGTGGCGAACAGATTGCCGCCACCATGACGGCCTACGCCCATCAGGCCGACCCCACACGCCCCGTCAGTGTGGCTTCAGCCAGCGGTCCGCACATCCTGCGCGGTGTTGACGTGGCTGGCTACAACTACATCAAGCAGCACCACATCGACGAGGATCGTCAGCGCTATCCCAAGCGCATCGCCTTGGGTAGCGAGGAGACGACGGGATGCGGCACACGTGGCGTATATGCTCCCTGCGACAAGAGCACGGGACGCATGCCCTCAATGAACTACACACTCTCGCCCAGCGATTCGGTACACTTTGCCACAGAGTATGGTTGGAATTTCTACCACGACCGTCCCTGGCTGTTGGGTGTGTTCTACTGGACGGGCTTCGACTATCGCGGCGAGCCAGTACCCTTGGGCTATCCTGCCACAGGCAGCCAGTTCGGATTGCTGGACTACTGCGGTTTCCCCAAGGACGAGGCTTACTACCTCAAGGCATGGTGGACGGACGAACCGATGGTACACATCCTGCCCCACTGGAACCTGCAAGGTCATGAGGGCGAGGCAGTACGCGTGCAGGTGTTCAGCAACTGCGACGAGGTGGAACTCATCGTGAATGGTAAGAAGATGGGACGTAAACCGATGCCTCGCAACGGCCACTTGGAGTGGACAGCCACCTACAAGCCCGGCAGCATCCAGGCCATTGGCTACAATAAGGGAAAGAAGACTGCTACCGAGCGACTGGAGACAACCAGCGAGGCCACACACGCCAAGGCCGCCGTGTCGCGTCACGCTGACATACACGTGCTGGACATCTCGCTGCTCGACAAGAAGGAACGCCTCGTACCCACAGCCAGCGTACCTGTCACCATCCGTATTGAAGGCAATGCGCGCATCGTGGGTGGCGGCAATGGTGACTCGGCCTTCACGGGCATGGAGCGTCCCACCGATGCTACAGCCAAGACTTTCCGTATGAGCAGTTTCAACGGCCATGCACAGCTCATCCTGCAATCCCCCGACGGCGACTTCACCTACGACATCAGCGTGGAATAGCATTCCACCAAATCGAATCCTCGAAATATCGAAACCTCGAACCATCGATTCCCCGAAAAATCGAACCATCGAATCCTCGAATCCTCGAATCCTCGAAAAAAAACGAAAAACCCCTCATGAAAAAGATAGTTTTCAGCCTTTTGGGCATGCTCTTCATTATGACAGCATCCGCTCAGATGTTCCCCGACTTCAGCAAACTGAATTTCGGTTGTGACGGCAACAGTATTACCTCTGGCAACCAATGGTCTGCCACGGTGGTCAAGCAGTTGGGCTTTGCCACGCATCACAACGTGGCAGTAGGTTCGGCCACATGGGCTTGCCATGCCGACACGCAAGACTATGGTTCTGAAGGATTTGCAGGCATCTCGGGTGGATGGCAACCCACCGACGATGCACACGAGATGCAGATGCGCCACAACAACACCTCGAAGGTACACATTCAGAAGTTCATTGCTGAGGTAGAGTCTGGGCAGTATCCCGAACCCGATGTATTTGTATTCTCCATGGGCACCAACGATGGCAAGTTGGGATCGGCCGAAGAGGCTCTCAAGGGCAAATCGCTGGACGAGGTAGACGTGACCACCATGGCTGGCGGTGCCCGTTGGGCCATCCAAACCATCATCGAGCACTATCCCAACTGTCGCGTATTCGTCTGCACACCCATCCAAACGGCCAATCCCGGCCACAATGAAATGAACCTGCGCAAGATTGAGATTATGCGCGAGATATGCCGTTCGCTCAGCGTTCAGATGATCGACTGTTATGGCGAGAGCGGCATTACAGAGAAATTGGAGAATGGTCATGGCGAGCGTTATCTGCGCGACGGTCTGCATCCTGCCGAGGAGGGACAACAGCTGATGGGTCGCTACATCGCCAAGGAGATTCGCAACAATTACTTTTAACGATGAAGAGATTCGCGATAATAACACTGGCCTTTTGTGCTGCGCTTGGCGGTTGGGCTCAAGGCTACAAACTGCAGCTCAACAAGGAGACGGGCATCTACGATAAGGGCGAACGCATCGTGGCCCGCTTGCAGGGACAGACTGCTGTCGGCGACACGCTCAGCCTGCAAGTGGTGGTCAACAACCGTGTGGTGGCCGAGCAAGCAATCCACTATCAAGGGGGAGACCAGGTCGTCTACAACCAGGCTGTGGATTCTACCTGTGCCGTGATGCTGGAGATACGCAAACGGCAGCGTCTAGCCACGTCCATCGGCTTTGTGGTATCGCCCGAGGGCTTCCGTCCCGGCTACGAAGAACCCAAGGACCTGATGGACTACTGGACCAGTCAGAAGAAACAGCTGCAGGCCTTGCCCTGGCAAGTGAAAAGCACGCCGCTGCAGGTGCCCGATCAGTATCTAGGCAAATACCAATGCCAGGATGTTGAGATCAACTGCCTCGGTCCTGCCCCTGTGCGTGCCTACATGGCCAAGCCCGTGGGAGCCAAGAAGAAGTCGCTGCCCATCATCATCCTGTGCCGTGCAGCCGGCGTCAGCGGCAACTGGTGTCGCTGCCAGGTGGGCGAGTGCGTAGGCAACGCTGCGTTGGGCAACGGAGCACTGAGCCTCGACATCAATGCCCACGGTATGCTCAACGGGCAGACGGACGATTACTACAAGATGCTGGAGGATGGGCTGCTGCACAATTACTTCGAGCACAATGCCGCCGACCGCGAGACCTATTATTTCCACGGAATGTACCTGCGCCTGCTGCGCGCCATCGAGTATATGACGCGTCAGCCCGAATGGGACGGCAAGCGCATACTCGTCATCGGCGAGAGCCAGGGTGGGGGACAGGCAGTGGCAGCCGCCGGACTCGACAGCCGCGTATCGGCCGTCGTGCTCAATGTGCCCGCCATGCAGGACCTGGGCGGTGCGCGTGCCGGTCGTCGCAGCGGTTGGCCTCAACCTATCGAGAATCATGCCCGATTGGAGCGTACGATGCTAGACAGCACCCTACCCTACTACGATGGGGCGCAGCTTATCCGCCATTCGCGTGCCGAGATCTATTGCGAGATGGGGCTTATCGACACCACCTGTCCGCCCAGCGCCGTATGGGCATCGCTCAACGTAGCCCCCGGCAAGAAGACCATCAACTGTGTGCCTTTCCGCACTCATGCCTGGCCTAGTGGCGAGGATTTTCCAGTATGGAACAAACTCTATTACCAGCCCCGTCTGGATTTCATCAACAATTATCTAAAATAAGAACACACACGAACAATCGTAACATCGTAACATCGAACAATCGAAACATCGAAAATTCGAACAGTCGTAACATCGAAAAATCGGAAAATCAAACAATATGAAAAAGTTAACATTCATCATCCTTGCCCTACTGGCGTGTACCGGCATGCGTGCCCAGAAATGGGAGAAGATTGGCGACCGCCCACAGATGGGTTGGAGCACCTGGAACAAGTTTGCAGGCAACATCAACGAGGACATCATCCGTGGCATTGCCGATGCCATGGTGGAGTCGGGCCTCAGCGAAGCCGGATACACCTATATCAATATTGACGACTGCTGGCACGGCAAGCGCGACAAGGACGGCTTCATACAGCCCGATGCCAAGAAGTTCCCGAGCGGTATGAAGAGTCTGGCTGACTACATACACGGCAAGGGTCTGAAACTGGGTATCTACAGCGACTGCGGCACGGGCACCTGTGCCGGTATGCCGGGCAGTTTCGGCCACGAGTATCAAGACGCACTGCAGTATGCCCGTTGGGAGGTGGACTACCTCAAGGAGGACTGGTGCAATACCACCAACATCAATGCCATCGGTGCCTACCAGTTGATGAGCGACGCGCTACGTGAGGCAGGTCGCCCCATCTTCCTCAGTATGTGCGAGTGGGGGCAGCATCAGCCCTGGAAGTGGGCCAGTGAGATTGGTCACAGTTGGCGCATCGGTCCTGACATTTGGTGCAACTTCGACTCTACCCGCGTACACAAGGGTGGCTTCACCGACATCGGCGTGATGCAGTGCATCCGTCTGGCCGAACCGCTTCGCATCTACGCAGGCCCCGGCCATTGGAACGACCCCGACATGCTGGAGGTGGGCAATGGCATGGCTGTCAACGAGGATCGCGCCCACTTCACCATGTGGTGTATGCTGGCTGCTCCCCTCATCCTGGGCAACGACATCCGCAATATGAGTCAGGAGACCAAGGACATCGTGATGAACCGCGAGATGATAGCCATCGACCAGGACGAACTGGGCGTGCAGGGTCTGCATCTGCGCGACGAGCAGGGTCTTGAGTTCTGGTTCAAGCCCTTGGCTGGCGGCGACTGGGCCATGACAATCCTCAACCCCACCCAGGCTCCCATTACCTACGACCTCAACTGGCAACGCTTCAACCTCACCGACGACCAGGTAAGCAAGCGCAGCACGCAGTTTTACAACACCATCTACAAGGTGCGCGACCTCTGGGCACACAAGGACGAGGGCAAGACCATCACGAAGGACAAGACGTGGCGTACCGTCACCGTGCCTGCCCGCGACGTCATCAGTTATCGTCTCACGCCCAGCAAGCCAGCAAAGGCTGCCGTCCAGGGCAAGAAGCAGACTGCCCAACTGCTGACAAGTCTGCACAAGATAGCCAAGAGTGGCAAGTATATGTTCGGCCATCAGGACGACCCCGTATACGGCCACGGTTGGAAGGACGACGAGGATCGCTCGGACGTGAAGAGCGTGACCGGCGAGTATCCTCCCGTGATGGGCTTTGACCTGGGACGCATCGAACTGGGAGGCAAAGCCAATCTCGACGGTGTGCCCTTCGACCGTATGCGCAAGGAGATTATCCGTCAGTACGAACGCGGTGGCATGTCTACCCTGAGCTGGCATGCCGACAATCCATTGACTGGCGGTACGGCATGGGTCGAAGGCAAGGATAAGGCCGAACAGGAGAAGATGACCGTAGCCAGCATTCTCGAGGGTGGAGAGCAACATCAGAAGTTTGTGATGTGGCTTGACCACGTGGCCGATTTCCTCCTCTCGCTGAAGACCGAAGATGGCACCCCCGTGCCTGTTCTCTTCCGCCCCTGGCACGAGCACACCGGTTCGTGGTTTTGGTGGGGACAGAACATCTGCACCCGTGAGCAGTACGTCGCACTGTGGCGCCTCACAGCCAGCCGTCTGAAGCAGAAGGGTGTGGACAACGTGCTTTATGCCTACTCCTCAGGAATCGAGTGCGGTTCGAGCGAAGAGAAATACCTCGAGCGCTATCCTGGCGACGATATCATCGACGTCCTGGGCTTCGACTCCTATTGCATGGCCAAGCCCGAAGACAAGGCTGCCTTGAACCGATACACCCAGAGCATTGGCACTCTGCTGACAACCGTTTGCAGCGTAGCCAAGAAGCACGGCAAGGTGGCAGCCCTGACCGAGACGGGCTATGAGGGAATCCCCTCTGACAACTGGTGGACCGAGAACCTGGCACCCGGCATCGAGGGCCACAGCATCGCCTATGTACTCGTATGGCGCAATGCCCACGATATGCCCCGCCACCACTATGCCCCCTATCCGGGCCACCATGGTGTAAAGGACTTTGTCAAGTTCTACCAATCGCATAACACCAAAGTGAGGTAGTGAGGTAGCGAGGCTGTGAGGTTAGATTGAATACCCCGAAAGATCGAAAAATCGAAAACAAGCAAACTATTATGAACGACATTTTCAAAGATAGAAAGGCAAAGATCACGGAACGCCACGAGGCACTACTCTCTCGCCCCAACAAGCGCGAGGAACTGGGCAATGGCATCGTCGACCGCTACGAGAACCCTGTACTCACCGCTGCACACACTCCACTGGAGTGGCGCTACGACTTCAACCCCGAGACGAACCCCTACTTCATGGAACGCATCATGATGAACGCCACGATGAACAGCGGTGCCATCAAGTGGGGCGATAAGTATGTGGTGGTGGTACGCGTAGAGGGTGCCGACCGCAAGTCGTTCTTTGCCGTGGCAGAGTCGCCCAACGGCATCGACAACTTCCGCTTCTGGGACGAGCCCATCATCATGCCCGAAGGCGACAACGAGCCCGCCACCAACATCTACGACATGCGACTGACACGCCACGAGGACGGCTTCATCTATGGCCTTTTCTGCGTGGAGCGTCACGACGACAGTCAGCCCGCTGACCTCAGCGCAGCCACAGCCACCTGCGGCATCGCACGCACCAAGGACCTTGTCAACTGGGAGCGTCTACCCGACCTCGAGAGTCCCTCGCAGCAACGCAACGTAGTGCTGCACCCAGAGTTCATAGAAAAGGAAGAAATCGTAAATGGTAAATCGTCAAATCGTAAATATTATGCTCTTTACACGCGTCCGCAAGATGGCTTCATCGACACCGGTAGTGGCGGTGGCATCGGTTGGGCGCTCATCGACGACATCGAGCATGCCGAGGTGAAGGAGGAGATCATCATCAACGAGCGTCGCTACCATACCATCATGGAGGTGAAGAACGGCGAGGGCCCTCACCCCATCAAGACCCCCCAAGGCTGGCTGCACCTGGCGCATGGCGTACGCGCTTGTGCCAGCGGTCTGCGCTACGTATTGTATATGTACATGACGGCGCTCGACGACCCCACACGCACCATAGCCCAGCCTGGCGGCTACCTGATGGTGCCCAAGGGTGAGGAGTATGTGGGCGATGTGATGAACGTACTCTTCAGCAACGGTTGGATAGCCGACGAGGATGGCCGTGTCTTCATCTACTACGCCTCGTCCGACACCCGTCTGCACGTAGCCACCAGCACCATTGACCGACTTGTGGACTATTGTTTGCATACACCCGAGGATGGCCTCACCACCACAGCCTCGGTTAACACCATCAAGGATTTGATTAGGAGGAATCGCTCATGCTGAGGGAGAAGATAGCTTATGCGATGGGTGATGCCGGAGCGGGTGGCATCGTGTGGAAGGTGATGTGCATTGCCTTCCCCCTGTATTTTACCGATGTCTTCGGACTCTCGTTTGCCGATGCTGCGGTATTGATGCTCGTGGCACGTCTCTTCGACGTCGTCACCGATCCGCTTATGGGTAGCATTGCCGATCGCACCCAGAGCCGTTGGGGTACGTACCGCCCTTGGCTCATCTTTGGTGCCATACCCTTTGGCTTAGTCTTTGCTCTGCTGCTCACCACCCCCGACTTCGGTCCTGTGGGCAAGCGCATCTATGCCTATACCGTCTATCTGCTCATGATGGCCGTTTACACGATGGTCAACGTGCCTTACGGTGCGCTGTTGGACGTGATGACGGCCGACGATGACGAGAAGAACCAGTTCTCGGCTTATCGCATGGTTGGAGCCTATGCCATGGGGTTTGTTATGCTCGAAGCCTTTCCCTACCTGCAGCGTTGGGTGGGTGGCACACCCCAGCATCAGTATGCCATGGCGGGGTGGATACTGGGCGGCGTGGCAGCTGTGCTTACGCTCGTCTGTGGCTTGCTGACGCGCGAGCGCCTCAAGCCTGTTCGTGCAGAGAGGTTCTCCTTGCGGTAGTATGCCAACTTGTTGCACAATGGTCCTTGGCTACGCCTTACCGCCATGGGCATCTGTACCAATTTCTTCACCGGGTTCCGTTATGCTGTGGCGGGTTACATGATATCATACTGTCTGGATGGCGATGTCTCGATAGGTGGATTCCTTATCAACTACACCGTGCTGATGTCTTTCGGTGAAGTCACCTGCATGCTGGCGGGTGCTGCTGCACCGTGGTTCACCCGTCGGGTGGGCAGCAAGCGTGTCGCCTTTATGTGTGCTGCAGCCATCTGCTTCATCATCTCGGCTGCCACTTTCTTTGTGCCGATGTCCGCTAGTTACGTCTGGCTCATGGTGCTGCTGTTGGTGCTCTCATCGGTGGGCGTGGGCATCTATTCCCCCTTGCTGTGGTCTATGTATGCCGATGTGGCTGATTATACGACGCATCGCTTCGGCACCTCGTCGACGGGTCTCATCTTCTCGTCGGGCACGATGGCACAGAAGCTGGGGGGAGCTATCTCAGGTTCGCTCGTTGCCCTGCTTCTGAGTATGGCTGGTGCTCATATGGTACAGGACTCAACTGGCAGCCAGGTGCTCGATCCCTCGTCCATCACCGCCTCTGTGCGCACCATGGTGTGGGCTCTCTTCTCGCTTTTTCCCGCCCTGTTTGCCCTGATCATGGGTGTGTTGGCGTATGGTTTTAAACGAGTGGCGAACTCCCCCCAAAGCCCCCTCTAGCTCCCCGAGGGGAAAGCCCCCTCTGGCTCCCCTCAATGGGGAGGATTGCAGACTGGGTGGCGTAGGCACTGCGCAGTCTAATTATGAATTAATTATGAATTATGAATTAATTATGAATTATGAATTATGAATTGTGAATTCTCTTCCGAACTCTCCCGCATCCTCTCCTTTTGGTTGCGTATGCAGGATTGTGAGCATGGTGGCTACTACGGTCGCATGCGGGGCGACGGTACGCTGGTGCCCGATGCCCCCAAGGGCGGCATACTCAATGCCCGCATCCTGTGGTCATTCTCCGCTGCTTATCGACTCACTCGTCAGCCCGAGTATCTGCGTGCAGCCATCCGTGCCGAGGAGTACATCATGCGCTATTTTGTGGACCGCGAGTATGGCGGTACGTATTGGGAGGTGGACTGCCTCGGACGCCCTGTGGATCGCCACAAACAGTTCTATGCACAGGCCTTCATGTTGTACGGCCTTACCGAGTTTCTGCTGGCCACGCGCGATGAATGCGGCATGGAAGAGATGAATGAAGAGGCTGGCAGGCTGGTCGTGTCGCTCTATGAACTCATTGAGCGGTACGGTCATGACCCGCTGTATGGTGGCTATATTGAGGCTTGTACGGAGGATTGGGGCGTGATGGAGGTTATGTGTCTGTCGGCAGTGGACGATAACCAACCCAAGTCGCAAAACACCCATCTGCACATCCTCGAGGCCTATACCAACCTTATCCGTTGCCTGAACGAATGCCCTGCTTTGCAGGCTTTTTTCTCGATGGCATCCTTGCGCCATCCCGTCGAGGCACAGCGCGAGCTTATCGGTCTTTTTTGCGACCACATCCTCAATGCCGACACCATGCATCTCGACCTCTTCTTTACGATGGATTGGGGGCGTGCGGGGCATCAACGCGAGAGTTACGGTCACGACATTGAGTGCTCGTGGCTGATTCACGAGGCCGTTCTGGTGTTGCGCGATGAGGCTCTGTTGCAACGGGTGCAACCCATCGTTCGCGCTGTGGCTCGTGCGGCTGAGGCTGGGCTAAACAATGACGGGTCGATGACTCACGAAGCAAACCTCGACACCCATTATCGCGAGCCCGACCGTCACTGGTGGGTGCAAGCCGAGACCGTGGTGGGCTACTACAATATCTATCAGCGTTGGGCCGACGAGCAGGCTCTGGAGCACGCCCTCGGCTGTTGGCACTACATCAAGACGCATCTCTTGGATGACTGCCATGGCGAGTGGTATTGGAGTTGCGACGAATGGGGCAACCCCAACGTCCATGATGATCTGGCTGGCTTCTGGAAGTGTCCCTATCACAATTCACGCATGTGCATCGAGATGATTCGTCGCACCCGTGAGCAGTAAGCTTGCCATTGCCTCCTTACTTTGTTATGTGCCCAGCACCACGCTTATGGTGAGTCCCCCTCCGGGTGTGGCGGTGGCCATGCCTCCGTATTGCAGGGCGATGTTCTAGGGTCAGAGGGACAGGTACATTGACCCTGCCTTGTGAACCAACGTACCTCTCCCTCTGACCCTGTTGTTTCTACAGCAACTCTTCAGGCATCAGCGTAGTGTTTTTGCATTTTTAACGCCGATTTCTTGCATGTTTGA
>CALZGT010000020.1 GCA_945787235.1 uncultured Prevotellaceae bacterium | reverse complement strand
CGATGCCTTGCGGAAGGCACTGCAGGAAGGCCGTTTCGACATCATCGCTACCGACCATGCCCCTCATCTGCTGAAAGAGAAACAGGGGGGAGCCATCAAGGCCGTATCGGGCATGCCGCTCATGCAGTTCTCCCTGCCGCTCATGCTCACGCTCTCCTCACAGGGACTGCTCTCGCGTCCCCAGCTCGTCGAACTGATGTGCCACAACCCGGCGCGACTCTTCCGCATCGATGGACGTGGCTTCCTGCGCCCTGGCTACAAGGCCGACCTCGTACTGCTACGCAGGGAGGAGTGGACCATTAAGCCCGAAGACATCCTCAGCAAATGCGGATGGTCACCCCTGACAGGTGAGACGCTTTCCTGGAAGGTGGCCGGCACATGGGTCAACGGACGGAAGGTTTTCGACGGGACAACAATATGCGATGACGTGCGCGGAGAAGCACTCCGATTCAATCTCTGCTGACAACATGACCTACACACAGTCCTTCCCGCTTCACGAGGTAGCCCCCTACATCAACTGGCTCTATTTCTTCCACGTCTGGGGTTTTCCGGCTCGTCTGGGCAGCATCGCCAAGGTGCATGGGTGCAGCGCGTGCCGGCAGAACTGGCTCTACTCGTTCCATGATAAGAAGGAACGCGCTCGCGCACACGAGGCCATGCAACTCTATGACGATGCGCAACGCTTGCTCAACAGTCTCGACGGCACCTTCCACACCCACGCCCGTGTCTGCCTCTGCGAAGCGCACAGCGAAGGGGAGGACATCGTGCTGGATGGTGGTTTCAGAAGGGATACCACACAAGGCAGGGAGGAGACCTTGCGCCTGCCCCTGCTTAGGCAGCAGCAGCCGGGCGAGGATGGCCTGTGCTGGTGCCTGAGCGATTTCGTACATCCCGTAAAGGACAAGGTGGGGTTGTTTGTATGCTCTACGGACAGGGCGTTGGAAGAACGAGGAGGGCAGGATGACTACCTGCGACTCCTCCACCAGACACTTGCCGACAGGCTGGCAGAAGCCACTGCCGAAAAGGTGCACGAACAGGTAAGGCGCGAGTTGTGGGGGTACGCTCCGCATGAGCAGTTCACGCTGGAGGAACTCTTTGCCGAGCGCTACCAGGGGAAACGGCCTGCCGTGGGCTACCCTTCCCTACCCGACCAGAGTTTCAATTTTCTACTTGACGAGGTGCTGGACTTCAGCAGCATAGGGGTTTCGCTGACAGAAAACGGGGCCATGGTGCCTCATGCCAGTACCAGCGGGCTCATGCTCTCGCATCCCGCCACACGTCATTTCAGCGTGGGGGATGTGGGACAAGACCAGCTGGCTGACTATGCCAGACGCAGGGGAATGAAGATAGAAGAAGTGCAGAAATTCCTGAAATAGGATACCCAGAGCAACCATCCGGGACATATTGTCTCACTTGCTGCCTCAAGAGATTTGCCACTGACGGGGCGAGGTGCCCTTCACCTGACGGAATTTCTTGTTGAAGGCAGAGGCACTGCTGAATCCCGACTCTATGGCCACCTCCGTTTGCGTGGCTGTAGGATGGGCCTTCATGTATTTTGTGGCCGCCTCTATGCGCAGGGAACCGATGTAGTCGCGAAAGTTCATGCCATACTCCTTGCTCACCATACACGACACATAGGTACGGTTGGAGTTCAGCTTTTCCACCACATCTTCCAGGCACAGGTTGGGGTTCAGATACAGGCGATCCACCATCATCAGGGCTTTGAAGCCATCTACGAGTTCTGCGTACGACAGGGCGTTCATCCCCTCTATGGGTGTATCTACCTTTCCCTTCTCTACTTGGTAGTGGTACTTGCGTCCACTGTCGGCCATGGAGAGAGGGGAACGCAGCACACGGAACGTCACGGGAGAACGGTTGGTGTAGAGCGAGAGGTAATCGACCAGGGCTATGCAGGCCGACATCATGACATTGAAGAATCCCGTCAGGGACAGATGGTGATGCAGCAGTTCACGCCCCAGTCCCAGGCGTATGCCGGTAAAGAAAAGAAAGAGAAGCACGCTGGGATAGAGGAGTTCACACACCGGGACATGGTCGTTGTGGAGCAGACGATGGTAGATGGAGCGCAACGTATATTCTGACCGATACATCTGGTACAGAATCCACACGGTGACATAAATCAACTCTGCCAGCATGAAGAACTTGTAGATGGTGTGGTCGAAGAGAAAATGCACTTCATGCAGCGGACTGCCCACAAAACGCTCCTTCACTCCGTCCATGCCGATGCAGGTGGCCAGATAGTCGCCCGCATTCTCCCGCCCCATGAGAAACAGCAATACCAGCGATACCGAACCGAACGCCACGGGGGGGATGAACCAGAAACCCGTCGTCCAGGGAAGTGTGGAGGTCTTCCTCATGCTCCGCAGGAAGAGAAGCAGCAGGGGAAGCAGGGTGGGACCCACAAACTGTCGCAGGATGCTGCTCACGATGCCCTGCACGGAGTCCTGCTCGCCATACAGCAGGATGGAGTCGGCACAGAAATACAACATACATAGTATATTGAGCGCCAGGATGAAACGCTGGGTGAGGTCTTTATGCCGCTTCACGATGAACAGAAAGGTGCCGAGCACGCAAATCCAGAAGGGCAGAAGGAGGGCAAAAGAGGTGAACATGTACAGGTTATTATTGGATGCCAGACAGGCAAAAGAAACGATTATGATATTTTCACCGCAAAGATAGGTATTTTTTTTGCATTTGTCATCAAGGAAAGCAAAAAAACTATTATCTTTGCAAAAACATACAGAAAATGGACATTAAAAGTGCAGAATTCGTAATAAGCAGCCCTACGGTGGAAAAATGCCCGCAGACACAGCTGCCAGAGTACGCCTTCATTGGAAGGAGCAATGTGGGCAAGTCCAGTCTCATCAATATGCTGACGGGCTACAACAAGTTGGCCAAGACGTCTTCCATGCCGGGCAAGACGCTGCTCATCAACCACTTCCTCATCAACAAGGAATGGTATCTGGTGGACTTGCCTGGCTATGGCTATGCCAAACGGGGCAAGCAGGAGCAGGAGAACCTCAAGCGGATGATAACGAACTACGTGCTGCGGCGCGAGCAGATGCTCAACCTCTTCGTACTCATCGATTCACGCCACGAACCTCAACGCATCGACCAGGAGTTCATAGAGTTTCTGGGAGAAAACGGAGTGCCGTTCAGCCTGGTGTTTACCAAGGCGGACAAACTGAGCCACAGCAAGTTGAACAGCAACATCCAGGCTTATCTTAAGCACCTGAAAGAGACCTGGGAAGAACTCCCACCGCATTTCGCCACCTCGGCAGAGTCCAGGTTGGGAAGGGAAGAACTCCTGGGATACATTGAGGAAATCAATCGAGGGCAGATGGCTTGAACCGCACCCAGCCCATTGTTAATTGTTAATTGGAACAAAACCCATTGTTAATTGTTCATTGTTCATTGCATGCAATATTTCTATTACCTATACCAGATTGTGGTGGCCTTGCCCATCCTCCTGGTGAGCACCGGCCTCACGGCAACAGTCACCATGGTGGGTTGTGCCGCAGGACACGCCCATTTCTGGGCCTACTGGCCAGCCCGCGTATGGTCATGGCTCTTCATCCGCGTACTGCTGCTTCCCGTCCACATCGAGGGGAAGGAGAACATCTCTCCCGACAAGAGTTATGTCTTTGTGGCCAACCACCAGGGCTACTTTGACATCTTCCTCATCTACGCCTTCCTGAACAACAGTTTCCGCTGGATGATGAAGAAGTCGCTCCGCAAGATGCCGCTTCTGGGCAAGGCTTGCGAGAGCAGCGGACAAATCTTCGTGGACAAGAGCGGCCCGAAGGCCATCAAGCGTACCTACGACGCTGCCCGCCGCATCCTGCAAGGGGGTGTTTCCGTGGTAATCTTCCCCGAAGGAGCCCGCACCTTCACGGGATGCATGGGTTACTTCAAGAAAGGGGCTTTCCAACTGGCCGACGAACTGCAGCTTCCCGTGGTACCGCTGTCCATCGACGGCCCCTTCGATGTGCTGCCACGTACGGCCCGTCTGCCCTTAGTCCATTGGCACCCTCTCATGATGAAGATTCACAAGCCCATCGAACCGCAAGGCAAGGGCAAGGAGAATGAACTGCGCACCCTGGAAGCTGCCTATGAGGCCGTAAAGAGCGGAATGCCTGCCCACAGACAGAAATACGTGAAGAATGACGACCAATAAACCCTATACGCCTGTAATGACACTCATCGTAGATAGCGGAAGCACCAAGACCACCTGGGCTTGCATCCATACTCCCGATGCCCCCACGGAAGAGGCTCACCTGCAACCTATCACCCACTATGCCACTTCGCTGGGCATCAACCCGATACGCGACAAGGAGGAAAGCATCCTCCAGGCCGTCAGGAAGGGCACGGATGCCCTCTTCCAGTCCCTCAGGGAAGAAGGCTTGTGCGATGTCCCCTCACGTGCCGTGCGTCGCATCTTCTTCTACGGAGCGGGGTGCATCCCACCCTACTCCACCACGGTGCGCAACATCCTGCATGACCTCTTCCCGCTGGCTTCCATACAGGTAGAGAGTGACATGGCAGGGGCAGCCCTTGCCCTCTGCGGTCACCAGGAGGGCATAGCCTGCATCCTGGGCACGGGCAGCAACTCGTGCCTCTTCGACGGAGAAAGCATCGTGGAACAGACACCTGCCCTGGGATTCATCCTGGGCGACGAAGGAAGCGGTGCCTCGCTGGGCAAACGCCTGGTGGGCGATGTGCTGAAGAAACAGTTGCCCGCAGAGCTCAGGGAGGCCTTCTTCCAGGAGACGGGTCTCTCTCAGCCAGAGATCATCAACCGCGTCTATCGCCAACCCCAGCCCAACATGTTCCTGGCATCCCTCACCACATTCCTGGAGCGGCACCTGGACCACAAGGACGTGCGCACGCTGGTCATCGATGAGTTCCGCCGTTTCCTGCAGCGCAACATTCGCGCCTACCAGCGTCCCGACCTCCCCGTACACTTCGTGGGTGGCATCACGGCCACCTATCAAGAGGAACTGAAACAGGCCCTCGAAATGGAGGGCCTGCACATGGGGAAGATTCTCTCTCGCCCCATCCAGGGCATGGTGGATTATCACCTTGCCTGTAAATAAAGGAATTGTTTACCACGAGTACCTCACACCCAGGCTGAGCCACTCCTTGAACATCCAGTAGGAACCCTCGGGGTCATCCTTGGCCTTGCCGTACTTGCGGTCATCGAGGTACTTGGGATAAACGAAGAGCGTGCAGTCAAGGTACTTGTTGATGTAGAAGGAGAAAGTATTCTCCATCTCGATGTTCGTATAATGGTAGTTTGTGAAGGCGTAGAGCCGTCCCTGCCAGGTGATGTTGTCGATGATGCGCCACTTGTAATTGATCACCACGTTGGGACCCCATGTCCACTTGGTGGCCTGATGAGGTCCGTCGTTGTAGTTGGCACGCAGACTCTTCCATTGCACATACCGGGCGTTGGCCTCGACGGGAGCAATGTAGAGCGAACCCTCGAAGCGTTTCTTGTTCCACTTGTAGTCCATACCGAGAGAAAGCGAGAGGTAGAGCGGAGAGGCAAAGTCCGTTGTCACGGTCTTCGAGTTGGTCCTGTAGTTGGGGTATAACTGTGTCTGCGCCTGGAAACGCGTGGTGTAGTACCAGCTCTTGATGGCCCTGTAACCGAGTTTCGAGGTCAGACGGAGCAGGTTATTGGTGACGCGCAACTTATGGACGGTATCACCCTTGGTGGTCTGGAATCCCAGCTGTGCCTCCAGCTTGTTCTCCCATTGCACCTTCTGCTTGTTGTCGAAGTTGGCCTGGAGGGTCACCATGGCCAGGGCTGCATAGTTGTTGTCGCCTCCCTGGTACCAGTTGTCGGAAAAATAGGACTGCGTGAACTTGAGCGATGCTTCTCCCTTGAGGGTCCAGAAGTTGGGACGGCGCGTGATAGCTGCAATGTTGTCCACCACGTCATGCTCAATGTCCGCCAGCTTGGCCTGTTCCGCCAGTTTGTTCTCCGTCTTGATAGGAGCCGTGATGTCAGCGGCCAGGGCTCCCTTCTCCATGAGCTGTTCCTGCGTCTGGCTGAAGTATTCGGGATGCAGGGCATACATCTGGGCCAGCACCTCGTTGACCCCATAAAGGGTAGTGAGGCGTGCATCCTGCGTCAGGGCACAGGATTGACGCTGCTCACGGGCCGCGGCCTCGTTCAGGTAGAACGACTGCTGCAAGGGACCGTTGTAGAGGGTACCCACGGAGAAGAGCGGGAAATAATAGGGGTTGACACTCCTGGAACCATTCTGTCCCGTGCTCTCTGCCCCCGCTTGCTGGTAGCGGTCCAGAAGCACCTGGAGGGAGTCTGCATAGGGAGTGACGGGCATCATCAGGGAATCTGCGGCCAGGGAGTCTTCTGCATGCGTATCTACTTTCTTATGAGTGCGCGTAGTGTGACGGTGGGTATTCTGGGCCTGCAACGTGAGGGCACAGGCCATGAGTGCAATACTTACAATTCTTCTCATAAATCTTTGGATTTTGGCACAAAGGTACAAAGAAAAATGGGAATTGGAAACGGAAAATGGAAAATTATGCCGAAAGAGGGCAAAAACTCCGCTATTTTTCGTATCTTTGCGCAATATTTGTGCGCACACGCAGCGAGCGCACGCGTTCAATGTCTATTTATGACTCCCCAAAAAAGACTCACGAAGAAACAATAACTAAATATTTATTATGGATAAAAACACAGTAACAGGATTTGTGCTCATCGGTGCCGTCCTGCTGGGCTTCTCCTATCTGAACCAGCCCAGCCAGGAACAGATTGAGGCACAGATGAAGCAAGACTCCCTCAGAATCGAGAAAATCAAGGCAGACTCGGTGGCTGCCGTCAAGGCACGCGAGATAAACGCCGAACTGGCACGCGTGAACGACAGCATCCGCCGCAACGACAGCACCACCCTCTTCTTCCGCCACCTCACGGGCGAGGCACGCACCGTCACGCTGCGCAACAAGAACGTGGAGGTGAACCTCAGTACCCTGGGCGGTACGCCCTGTGGCGTGAAGCTGCTGGACGGCTTCCAGAACTACAGGAAGGAGACGGTGACGCTGCTCACCAAGAGCCAGATGGCCCTGGAACTTCGCAGCGAGAAGAACGAGCGCATCGAACTCTCACGCCTCTACTTCGAACCCGTGGCACAGAGCGACAGCAGCGTGACCATGCGGCTCTATCCCGATGCCGACGAGACCCGTCATCTGGACCTTACCTATACGCTGAGGGGCGACAGCTACATGACGGACGTGAGACTGCAGGCTCACCAAATGGCACAATACCTCTCCACCTCCGACAAGTCGCTCTACATCGACTGGCAGGATTCCTGCCTGCAGCAGGAGAAGGGATATGACTTTGAGAACCGCTACGCCACGCTGACCTACAAGGAGAAGGATGACGACACGGACGAACTCTCACAGACGGGAAGCGACAGCAAGGACTACGAGAGTGGTGACCCGGCTCTGGAATGGGTTGCCTTCAAGAACCAGTTCTTCAGCGCGGTGCTCATCGGTCACAATGACTTCAGCAGCTACACGCTCCAGAGTGCCATGCAGACGAAAGAGTCGGGCATCCTCAAGAACTATGCCGCCAGCCTCAAGACCAAGTTCGACCCCACTGGCCGTGACATCACCACCATGCAGTTCTATACGGGTCCCAACAACTACCACCTTCTGCAAGACCACAACGAACTGAGTCTCAGCGACAAGGACCTGGAACTGGAAAACCTGGTGAACCTGGGATGGCCCTTGTTCCGCTGGATCAACCGCTTCTTCATCATCTACCTCTTCGACTGGCTCACCAGCTGGGGTCTGCCCATGGGTGTCGTGCTGCTGCTGCTCACCATCCTCATCAAGATTGTGGTCTATCCCCCCACCCGCAAGAGTTTCCTCAGCAGCGCGCGGATGCGTGTGCTCAAGCCCAAGGTGGACGAACTGAGCCGCAAGTACCCCAACCAGGAGGATGCCATGAAGAAACAGCAGGAGATGATGGCCCTCTACAAGGAATACGGCGTGAGCCCCATGGGCGGATGCCTGCCTATGCTCATTCAGATGCCGCTCTGGATTGCCCTCTTCAACTTCGTGCCCAATGCCATCGAGCTGCGCGGCCAGAGTTTCCTCTGGGCGGACGACCTCTCGGCCTATGACGATGTCATCAACTGGGGCTTCCACATCCCCCTGCTGGGTGACCACCTCTCCATCTTCTGCCTCCTCTTCTGCGTCACCAACATCATCAACACCGTCATCAGCATGCGCCAGCAGAAGAACCAGATGAGCAGCGAGCAGGCCAGCCAGATGAAGATGATGCAGTACATGATGTATTTCATGCCCGTCATGTTCTTCTTCATGTTCAACGACTACGCCAGCGGTCTCTGCTACTACTATTTCCTGTCTGGTCTGACCAGCATTCTCGTCATGTGGTACCTGCGCAAGACGACCGATGACAAGAAGCTCCTGGCTCAGCTGGAAGCCTACCGCGAGGCACATAAGAACGACCCCAAGAAACTCACCGGACTGGCAGCTCGTCTGGAAGCCCTGCAGAAGCAGCAGGAGATGATGCGCCAGCAGCAGAACTACAAAAAGAAATAACCTATGAACAGCCTACTGACCATGACACTGGCCGCTACGATTGCCGCCACCCCCATCGCTGAGGGACAGGCTGCCGAACCCATCGGCAAGCACCAGATAACGCTTGAGAATGACCGCATGACGCCCGAGGTCCTCTGGGCCATGGGGCGCATCGGCAGCCATGAGGCGAGTCCCGACGGCCGACAGCTTCTCTACACGGTAAGTTACTACAGCGTGGAGCAGAACAAGAGCCGCACGGTCATCTGCCTGAGCGACATCAGCGGAGAGAACCTGCGTCAACTTACCCAGGGGACGAAGAGCGAGAGCGAACCAGCCTTCATCGAGGGTGGACGGCGCATCGCCTTCCTCACGGGCGGACAAGTGTGGAGCATGAACCTTGATGGCTCTGACCGCAGGCAGTTGACCCAGGGAGAACCGGTGGCCGGCTTCAAGTTCTCGCCCGATGAGACACGGGTCATCCTCATCCGCGAAGTACCCCAGACGACCAGCATCCAGCCCAAGGAGAAGGACCTTCCCCTGGCCAGCGGCATGGTCATCGATGACATGAACTACAAGCATTGGGACCAGTTCGTGACGGCCATTCCCCACATCTTCGTGGCTCCCTTCGACGGGGAGAAGGTGGGAGCGGCCAAGGACATCCTGGAGGGTGAACCCTACGAATGTCCCATGCTGCCCTTCGGAGGCACGGAACAGTTCTGCTGGAGTCCCGACAGTAAACAGATAGCCTACACCTCACGCAAGAAGACAGGGGTGGCCTACGCCATCAGTACGGACAGCGACATCTACCTCTACGACGTGGAGGCGGGTACCACACGCAACCTCTGCAAGCCGGAAGGCTACCGGGAACCGGCTTCGGATGCTACCGAGTCGCTCCAGTGGCAGCCCAAGAACAAGGCTACGGAGGACATCAATGCGGGCTACGACCAGAATCCGCAGTTCTCGCCCGACGGCAAGTGGATAGCCTGGCAGAGCATGGAGCGCGACGGCTACGAGAGTGACCGCAACCGCCTTTGTGTCCTCGACTTCTCCACGGGCGTAAAGCAGTACGTCACGGAGCAGTTTGAATCCAGCGTGGAGGGCTTCGCCTGGGCTCCCGACAGCAAGTCGCTCTACTTCACGGGGGTATGGCACGCCCGCCAGATGGTCTATGCCACCAACCTCAAGGGCGAAGTGAGGTGCCTCACCTCAGGCGATTATGACTACGGTTCGGTGCAGGTGCTGCCCGGAGGACGGCAGCTGCTGGTGGAGCGACACAGCATGTCGGCTCCCTCTGACCTGTACCTCCTCACCCCTGTGAAGAACAAGGTGGGTGTCGTCAAGCAAATCACGCACGAGAACGACCACATCCTCTCGCAGCTGTGTCTGGGCGAGGTGAAGGAACGCTGGGTAAAGACCACCGACGGCAAGGAGGAACTCTGCTGGGTCATCTACCCCAGCCACTTTGACCCCACGAAGAAATACCCTGCCCTGCTCTTCTGCGAAGGAGGACCCCAGAGTCCCGTCAGCCAGTTCTGGAGCTACCGCTGGAACTTCCAGATCATGGCGGCACACGGATACATCGTCATTGCTCCCAACCGCCGCGGTCTCCCCGGCTTTGGACAGGAATGGCTGGAACAAATCAGCGGTGACTACAGCGGACAATGCATGCAGGACTACCTCTCGGCCATTGATGACCTGAAGCAGGAGACCTACGTGGATGCCGACCGCCTGGGATGCGTGGGAGCTTCCTTCGGAGGCTACAGCGTCTATTGGCTGGCGGGCCATCATGACAAGCGCTTCAAGGCGTTCATTGCCCACGACGGCATCTTCAACACGCAGCAGCAGTACCTTGAGACAGAGGAGATGTGGTTTGCCAACTGGGACCTCAAGGGTGCACCCTGGCGGAGGGGCTTCACCGCTTCCACCCAGGCCAACGGCACGAACCGTCCCTCGTCTTCTGCCTCACAGCTCATCGAGGAACCCGGCAAGCACAATGCCTTTGCCGAGAGTCCCCACCTCTATGTAGATTGTTGGGACACGCCCATCCTCTGCATCCACGGTGACAAGGACTACCGCATCCTCAGCAGCCAGGGCCAGAGTGCCTTCAATGCTGCACGCCTGCGTGGCATTCCGGCTCAGCTCCTCCTCTACCCTGACGAGAACCACTGGGTGCTGAAGCCCCAGAACGGCATCCTTTGGCAGCGTACCTTCTTCCGTTGGCTGGAGAAGTGGCTGCAATAAGTTATGGCCTTTAGACTGACCCGACAATTCTCAGCCCCCTCCCCTCTCCCACCGTGCCCTGCGACTTGGTCGCAGGGTCTCCTCCCCCATCTTCCCCCACCCCCTCAATTATCAACCATTAAAAGAAACCTCAATCAACAATGACACAACAGATTCAGAAAGCACTCAATGCCAGCAAGGCAGCCCGCTGGACCGCCCTCATCATCGTGAGCGTGACGATGATGATGGCATACTTCTTCACCGACGTGATGTCTCCCCTGGAGGACATGCTCACCACCGACCTCCACTGGAACGGCAGCGAATACGGATTCTTCTCGGGAGCCTATGGCCTCATCAATGTATTCCTCCTCATGCTCTTCTTCGGCGGCATCATCCTCGACAAGATGGGCATACGCTTCACTGGCATCCTGGCCACCCTGCTCATGTTCGTGGGTGCCCTCATCAAGTGGTACGCCGTGACCTATGTGTCCAAGGAGGCCATCGTGGAGAATTTCCACCTCAACCTCTTCATCATACAGATTGACAATCCACACCTCACCAACCTCATCGCGGCCCTCGGCTTCGCCATCTATGGCGTGGGATGCGAGATAGCGGGCATCACCGTGAGCAAGGTCATCACCAAGTGGTTCACGGGCTACGAACTGGCACTTGCCATGGGCCTCCAGGTGTCCATGGCACGTCTGGGTACTGCTGCCGCCCTCTTCTTTGCCCTCCCCATCGCCAAGTACTTCGGGGGCATCCCCGTCTCTGTAGGACTGGGAGCAGCCATGCTGTGCATAGCCTTCCTCAGCTTCATCGTATATTGCGTGATGGACAAGAAGCTGGATGCCAGCCTCAGCGGCCAGGCGCAGCAGCAGGGCGAGGATGAGAGTTTCCACCTCTCCGACCTCAAGGCCATCTTCACCAACCCCGGCTTCTGGGTCATCTGCCTGCTCTGCCTCATGTTCTACGGTGGGGTATTCCCCTTCCTGAAGTTTGCCACCAAGCTGATGATCGTGAAGTATCACGTTCCCGAGGACCTGGCCGGCCTCATCCCCGGACTGCTTCCATTCGGCACCATCATCCTCACCCCCGTCTTCGGCGGCATCTATGACAAGCAGGGACATGGCGTGAAACTCATGCTCTTGGGTTCCGTCATCCTCACCATCGTACACACGCTCTTCGCCCTTCCTGTACTGGGTGTCTGGTGGTTTGCCATCATCAACATGGTGCTGCTCGGCATCGCCTTCTCCCTGGTACCCAGTGCCATGTGGCCCAGCGTGCCCAAGATTATCCCCATGAAGCTCCTGGGTTCTGCCTTCGCCATGATTTTCTTCATCCAGAACATCGGTCTCTCACTCATCCCCATGGGCATCGGTGAGGTCAACAAGCAGAACACCAACGCCGAGGGGCTCACCGACTACACCCTGACCATGAGCATCTTTGCCGCACTGGGTGTCATCAGCATCGTGCTGTCGCTCCTGCTCCTCCGCCTGGACCACACCAAGCACTATGGCCTGGAGTGCAAACCCTCTCACGACTAACCGCCCCTTGAATACAGCCCCATGCGAATAGACATCATCACCGTTCTCCCCGAACTCGTGGAGCCCTTCGTCCAGGAAAGCATCCTGGGACGTGCCCAGAAGAAGGGACTCGTGGAGATTCACGTCCACAACCTCCGCGACTACAGCACCAACCGCTGGCGTCGCGTCGATGACTATCCCTTCGGAGGCTTTGCCGGCATGGTGATGCAGTGTGAGCCCATCGACCGCTGCATCTCTGCCCTCAAGGCCGAACGTGAGTACGACGAGGTCATCTTCACCTCGCCCGACGGCGAACAGTTCTCGCAGCCCATGGCCAACGAACTCTCGCTCAAGAAGAACATCATCATCCTCTGCGGACACTACAAAGGCATAGACTGGCGCATACGCGAGCACCTCATCACACGCGAGGTGAGCATCGGCGACTATGTCCTCACGGGAGGAGAACTGGCAGCCGCCGTCATGACGGATGCCATCGTGCGCATACTGCCGGGAGCCATCGGCGACGAACAGAGTGCGCTCTCGGACTCCTTCCAGGACAATCTCCTGGCTGCCCCGGTGTATTCGCGTCCCAAGCAATATACGGCCGTCGATGGTACCGACTGGGGCTCCGTGCCCGACATCCTGCTCTCCGGCCACGAGGCCAGAATCAAGGAGTGGGAACTGCAGCAAAGTCTGGAGCGTACCCGCCGTCTCCGTCCAGACTTGCTGGAGGGAAAATAGCCGCATATCCGCAACTCACCCCAAAACCACTAGAACAACTAGAACAACTAGAACAGCTAGAACAGCTAGAACAACTAGAACACCCTAAAACATCAATAAAACCATGGAAGAAAAAAAGAAAATGAACCTCTACGTCATTGCCGGATGCAACGGCGCCGGCAAGACGACAGCCAGCTTCACCGTCCTGCCGGAGATGCTCAACTGCCGCGAGTTCGTCAATGCCGACGAGATAGCGGCAGGACTCTCGCCCTTCAACCCTGAGGGGGTGGCCATACAGGCAGGACGGCTCATGATTGACCGCATCATCCATCTGCTCAAAGAGGGGGCTACCTTTGCCTTCGAGACGACACTCTCCACACGTTCCTACGTCAAGCTCATACAGCAGGCCCAGAAACGTGGCTACTTCGTCACCCTGCTCTTCTTCTCACTCACTACCCCCGAACAGGCCGTCAAGCGAGTGGCCAAACGGGTGAGCCAGGGTGGTCACAACATACCGCTCGACGTCATCTACCGTCGCTACCGTGCCGGACTCTCCAACCTCTTCAAGCTCTACAAGCCTGTGGTGGATTACTGGGCACTCTACGACAACTCGACCTGCCCCAGCACCAAGATTGCGTGCGGATGGAAGGACAAGCCCACGGAGGTACACAACGAGGACTTATACAACGATTTCAAGAACAAATATGCCAGAGAAGAGGAGGAGGACAGCCATGAATGAAAGAGAGAAAATTGAACTGGCACGCCGCATCGACAAAGGCATACTGCTGGCTCAGACACGCCTCATAGAGAAGGCCAAGCGCGACAACCTCACACTTGTGGTTCGCCGCAACGGACGGGTCATGGAAGTACCCGCAGGAGAACTGTGAATTATGAGATTCGCTAGAATAACTAGAACAGCTAGAACAAACTAAAACCTCTAGAACCACTAGAACCACTAGAACAAACTAGAACAACTAGATTATCTAGAACCACTGGAATCGCCATGTACTATAGAAACAAACTTTTCCTCATCGCCATTCTCCTCTTTCCTGCCTTTGCCAAGGCCGAGAGTGGCTACGACCTGTGGCTGCGTTACCAGGGCGGCCAGAAGGCCACGGTGACGCTGGCCAAGGGCCTCAGGAGCACCCCTACCCTGGACATCGCACGCAACGAACTGACCCAGTACTGGCAGGGAAGCGAGACGCTTACGCTGGAGCGCACCCCTGCCGGCACCAAGGAGGAAGCCTACACCCTGCTGCGGAAGGACGGACACATAAGCCTCTCCTCTGCCTCCGATGCCGGACTCCTCTATGCTGCCTACCACCTGCTTCGCCTGCAGCAGACGGATGCCCTGCATACGCTCTCTGAGGGCAAGGCACTCAGCCTCTCGCCCGACAACGACGTGCGCATCCTCAACCACTGGGACAATCCTGACGGCACCGTGGAACGCGGCTATGCAGGCAAGAGCCTGTGGAAATGGGAGGTTATCCCTGCCAAGAAGAAGGCAGGCAAGGAGGTGGCCTGGAACCAATCCGCATCGCTGCGCGACCGCATCCGGCAGTATGCCCGCGCCAATGCTTCGCTGGGCATCAACGCCACGGTACTCAACAACGTGAACGCCAAACCGCTCATGCTCACACTCGACATGATGGGCAAGGCGGCTTCCATCGCCGACGTGGTGCGCCCCTATGGCATGCGCGTCTATCTGGCCGTCAACTTCGGTTCACCCAAGGCCATTGGCGGCCTCTCCACCGCCGACCCGCTCGACCCGGCCGTCATACGCTGGTGGAAGGCCAAGGTGGATACGCTCTACAGCCTCATCCCAGACTTCGGGGGATTCCTCGTCAAGGCCAACAGCGAGGGGGAACCGGGCCCCATGGACTATGGACGCACCCATGTGGATGGTGCCAACATGCTGGCCGATGCCCTGGCTCCCCACGGCGGCATCGTCATGTGGCGTGCCTTCGTCTATGCCCCGGGCAGCAAGGATCGCGCCAGCCAGGCCTGGGAGGAGTTCATGCCCCTGGACGGCAAGTTCCGCTCCAACGTGACCATCCAGATCAAGAATGGCCCCATCGACTTCCAGCCCCGCGAGGCCATCAGCCCGCTGCTGCTGAGCATGAGGCACACGCGCGTCATGCCTGAGTTCCAGATTACACAGGAATATACGGGACACAGCATCCACACCTGCTTCCTGGCTCCCATGTGGAAGGAGTTCTTCCATTTCCGCCAGATGGCTTTCGTACCCGCACAGGACAAGCAGGACATGCGGCTGCTGGCCGGTGTGGCCAACATCGGGGACGACCTCAACTGGTGTGGCAACGACCTGGCACAGGCCAACTGGTACGCCTTCGGACGTCTGGCCTGGGACGAGAGCCTGAGTTCCGAGCAGATAGCCCGTGAGTTCCTCATGCAGACGTTCACCTCCGATACCCGTTTCCTCGACCCCATGACGGCCCTCCTCCTCCACTCGCGCGAGACGGTGACTCGCTACATGATGCCGTTGGGCCTGCACCACATCTTTGCCGGTGGCCATCACTACGGTCCCGAACCCTGGTACGCTCCGCAGGGTGCCCGTGAGGACTGGCTGCCCCGCTACTACCATCGTGCTGACAAGCAAGGTATCGGCTTCGACCGCAGCCGCCGAGGTTCCGGCAACACGCAGCAGTACCCCGAACCTTTCCGTTCGCTCTATGACAACCTCAACACCTGTCCCGAGAACCTCCTCCTCTGGTTCCACCACGTCTCCTGGGACCACCTCATGTCCGATGGGCACACCCTCTGGCAGTCTCTCTGCTACCACTACGAGCAGGGAGCCCGTGAGGCAGAGCAGTTCGTCAAGGTATGGAAGGACATGCAGCCTTACCTCGACGCAGAACGCTATGAGGCCATGCTGTGGCGCTTCGAACGTCAGGCGCGCGATGCCTGGTGGTGGCACGATGCCTGCATCCTCTACTTCCAGCAGTTCGCCCAGCGTCCCGTGCCGGCCGACATCACCCCCGCACGTTTCCGTCTGGAGGATTTGATGAAGTACCATCTGCCCATCGACAACTACCGTGCTCCCCAACCCAGCCAGTTGCCGTAAGGAAACGTCACAGAAGTTCCCGAAATGCACTTTTTTTGTAAAAAAGAACAGAAAGATAACGGACGTTTGGCCGTTTTATTGAAAAATCTGCTATCTTTGCACAAGAAAAGTGCATTTTGTATTTGGTTTCCAAGGAAAAACTCCTGGACATAGATAACACCCATTATCCAACTCACAATGAGAAGACCAGACATCGTTGACAAGATAAGGAAGGCTGTAAGGAGCATTGAACCGACTGCCACATCCATTCTGTATGGCTCAGAGGCACGTGGCGATGCACGCCCCGACAGCGATGTGGATGTCCTCATCCTTTTGGAAGGAGAAAAGCGGGACTTAAAGAAAGAAAATGCCATCTCTGGTGCGCTCTATGACATAGAACTCGCCACGGGAATTATTGTCAGCCCTATGATAACCCTCAGGAAACTGTGGGAGGGAAGACCCTTTGACACACCATTTTACCAGAATGTCACGAACGAAGGAATCATCTTATGAAAAGCATATTGGATGAAGAGAGCCGAAAGGCATTGGTTAATTACCGGATGCAACGGGCAGGCGAATCGCTGGAAGAAGCATTTGATGATTTTGTTTTCTGCGACCAAGAAATGTTCGAGGATTCCTTCCCTAAAGCGAAAATGCTCATTGACGCTATAAAAATAACGCTGGCCTCATGAAACTGGAATTTGCCATCATAGACTCCAACACGCTGTCGGCCATGGGGTTGAAGCAGTTGCTCTGCGACATCATCCCCGTGGCCGAAGTAAGCGTGATGCGCAGTTACGAGGAACTGCTGCTCAGCCAGCCCGAACGCTTCATACACTATTTCGTGGCCTCGGCCATCTACTTCGAGCACGCCCAGCACTTCATCAAGCAGCCACGCAGGAGCATCGTCCTCGTGCATGGTGATGCCTATCCCCACCTAGCCGGACTGCAGACGCTCAACGTCTGTCAGGACGAGAAGTCGTTGGTCAAGGACCTCATGCGCCTGCAGAGCCGGGGCCACGCCGCCCACGCCATGCCCCCCATCCCCCACCACATAGGGGATATGCCCCTGACGGCCTCTCCCCACGCCCCCGCCATCCTCTCAGCCCGCGAGGCTGAGGTGGCCATCCTGCTGGCCAAGGGCTTCATCAACAAGGAAGTGGCAGACCAGCTCCACATCAGTCTCACCACCGCCATCTCCCACCGCAAGAACATCATGGAGAAACTCCATGCCCGTTCCCTGGCCGACATCATCGTACACGTCGTCATGAGCGGACTGGTCAGCGTGGAGGAACTGTAGAGCACCACCCTTTGTCCTGCAAGACATGCTTTTCTCCCAAAGAAGGTGACTGATTGCCGCCCCAAACGGAGAAAGTAGGATTGTGTCATTGCCAAATTGAAAAGCAACCTTTTCAAAATGAAAGAGTACTGCAAGGATTCTGCTTTTTGACAACGATTTTATTTTATTGATTATCTGCTATTTGCACTCAACATTGTTCTTTGGCACTTCATTTGCATATCGCGATGTAGTATCAATATAATCAGATATGGATTATAAACAATGCGGGGCAAGTCCCATTATAGAAAAAGAGTGTTTGTGCAAGGCAAGAACTGAAGCCAAGCCTCGTCAGGATTATGCCGATCCTCAGCCAAAGGTACATTTGTACGAGCTCAGCTACCGGTTCATTGCCTATATATTAGGTTTACTCCTGGCCTTTGAATCCATGCTGCTGTTGGCATGCTGCGGTGTGTCCAGAATATATGGCGAAAGCGACATGATGTCCTTCATCGTTTCTTTTGCAATATGTCTTTCGGCCAGTATCATGTTTATTCTTGAAGGTGGGGGGCATGGGGCTGTTTGATGCCGTGTGCCATTCCATGGCCACCACAGCCACAGGCGGATTCTCTACCAGACAGGATAGCATAGCCTATTGGCATTCTCCCTATATAGAATATGTGGTGTCGCTGTTCATGCTGCTTTCCACCTTGAATTTCTCTCTTTATGCCGGTGCCTTCAAGGGGAAGTTGAAACCATTATGGCAAAACGTGGAACTGAAATGGTTTGCATCCTCCGTAGGTCTGCTCACCCTGATTATCTCAGCGACACTCATCCGTAACAACGGCTATGGCGTAGAGGAAGCATTCCGCAAGGCCCTGTTTCAGGTGGCTACCTGTCATACTTCGTGCGGTTTTGCCACCGATGACTACAACCTGTGGCCCCCGTTCACATGGATGTTGCTGCTTTTTGCCATGTTGTCGGGAGGGTGTACGGGATCCACCAGTGGAGGTATCAAGAGTCTCAGGCTGATAATTATCGTCAACTGCATACGCAACCAGTTCCGACAGATACTGCATCCGCGTGCCGTACTGCCGGTAAGGTAAACTTGCTTTGCCCATTTGGCTTAACGAAAACGTTCACTTGCGTTCAGCTCAGTAATACGTACCTCTCTGCA
>CALZGT010000019.1 GCA_945787235.1 uncultured Prevotellaceae bacterium | reverse complement strand
AGTGCGACTCACTCCCAAGGAAGCAGAGGAGACTACACACCCCGCCTCACACGAGGAGTCTTCTCACCCCGCCTCGCACGGCGAGTCCCCTCATTTCGTCATACACATCCGCAAGACGGTGTTCCGCTATGCCTGTGTCATCCTCTTTGCCGTGCTGGCCTTCTTCCTCATCAAGCCCACGCCCATTGAGCACAGCTACGGCATTCAGACCACCCATGCCCAGATGTTCCTGCAGCCGGACATGGTGCTCGATGTCAAGGCCAACCCCACACGCGAGGAGTTGCAGCCCATCGTAGCAGATTCCACCATCTTTGATGCCGTGCTTACCGACGTGACGGACGAGATTTCTTCCGAGGGCTACGACTTCGACAATCAGGAGGCCTACACCACCCCCACCGCAGGACAGGCCACGTCACCCGCAGATGCCAGGCAGCCCGCTGCAACACAACCCAAAGCCCCTGCTGCCGAACCCAAAGTCCCTGCTGCCCAACCCAAGACACCCTTGGCTACTCAACCCAAGTCTCCCGCCTCTGCACAGCCCCAGACCCCTGCCGCATCGTTCTGCATCGTTCTGGCCAGCCAGGTGTCTCGCGTCAATGCAGAGGAGTACATATCCAAGTTGCAGAAGCGCAACATCCACGCCTCCCTCCTGGAGACTGGCAAGGTGCGCAGGGTAGTCATCCGGGGTTATCCCACAAGCCACTCTGCCCACCAGGCGCTGTCATCCCTGAAAGCGGCTAACCCCGACATGGAGTCTGCCTGGATTCTAAACGTGAAATAATGAAAAGAGTAAGATGTCCCAAATGTGAGAGTTTCATCACCTTCGATGAGACGCAGTATCAAGAGGGCCAGCAACTGGTCTTCCAGTGCGAGAACTGCCGCAAGCAGTTTGCCATACGCCTGGGTGTCAGCAAACTGCGTGCCACTCAGCGTGAGGAAGTTCTTGACGAACAGGAGAATGCCGAGGAACAGGGCAGCATTGTAGTCGTAGAGAACGTCTTCCACTACAAGCAAGTCATTCCGCTCCACATGGGTGACAACGTCTTTGGTCGAAAAGTGTTGGGCACCTCCATCAACTGTCCCATTGACACCGTTGACCCCAGTGTTGACACGAAGCATTGCATCATCCGCGTTCAGCGCAACAAGCGTGGGGACCTGCAGTACATACTTCGCGATGCTCCCAGCAACACGGGTACCTTCTTCATGAACGGCATCTTGCGTGACAATGACCGCATCCAACTTTCCGAGGGCAGCATCATCACCATTGGCGCCACCACGCTCATCCTGCGAACGGCCCATCCTGAGGAGGATGACTGATACCCTCACCCCCAATACCCTTCAAGCCTTATGAACAACACCTCAGCACTTGTCGTTTTCAGTGGTGGTCAGGACAGCACCACCTGCCTTTTCTGGGCCAAGAAGCACTTTGCCAAAGTCCATGCCCTAAGTTTCCTTTACGGCCAGAAGCACCAGCTTGAGGTCGAGATAGCCGGCAGCCTCGCTCGCGAGGCGGGTGTCGAATGGGAATGCATGGACGTTTCCTTCATCAGCCGTTTGAGTACAGGCTGTTCCCTCACGGACACCTCCCTCCCCATCGAGGAGCAGAAGTCCGATGACCAGGCCTATCCCACCACCTTTGTCCCTGGCCGCAACCTCTTCTTCCTCAGCATTGCTGCCGTCAAGGCGCGTGAGCTCGGCATCCACCACCTTGTCACAGGCGTGAGCCAGACTGATTTCAGCGGTTATCCCGACTGCCGTGATTCCTTCATCAAGAGTCTCAACGTCACCCTTAACCTGGCCATGGACGACCAGTTTGTCATCCACACCCCACTCATGTGGATTGACAAGAAGCAGACCTGGCAGATGGCGGACGAACTGGGTGTCTTGGACCTCATCCGACACCGCACCCTCACCTGTTACAATGGCATTCCTGGTGACGGTTGTGGTCATTGTCCTGCCTGCCGTCTTCGCAGTGAAGGCCTCTCCCAGTACCTTGCCTCCCGTCAGGAGCAATGAGCCCCCTGTCCCTATCAGCGAGCCCCTGTGCAACGAGGTTTTCCTCGTTGTCTCTCTCGTCTCTCCTATCCCAGTACCCCCGTGCAGCGAGGTTTTCCTCGTTGTTTCCCCAATAACCCCTAAAAACCATTCAACCATGTCCACCCGTTCCAATGAAGGTCTTCTGCTCCTGGGCAAGAAGACCGAGTACCGCCAAGACTACGCCCCGGAAGTGCTTGAATCCTTTGAAAACAAGCACCCCGAAAACGACTACTGGGTGCGTTTCAACTGCCCCGAGTTCACCAGTCTCTGTCCCATCACGGGTCAGCCCGACTTTGCCGAGATACGCATCTCCTACCTCCCCGACCACCGTATGGTGGAGAGCAAGAGTCTCAAGCTCTACCTCTTCTCCTTCCGCAACCACGGCGACTTCCACGAGGACTGCGTCAACATCATCATGAAGGACCTCATCCGCCTCATGGATCCCAAATACATCGAGGTCACGGGCTTCTTCACCCCCCGGGGAGGCATCAGCATCTACCCCTACGCCAACTACGGCCGTCCGGGAACGAAATACGAGAAGATGGCCGAAGAGCGCCTCCTCCGCCACGAGTGAGCAAGAGTTTCATCCCCCCCCGTACTGACGATTATTCTCCCCTGCAATGGTGAAATACGGAAAGGCTGCTGATGATTTCTGCATAAAGCAAATATCATCAAAAAAAAAAAGGGTTTTTATTTGGAGATACGCGAACATTTCCATACCTTTGCCTTCGAGATAACTCTCTAAATCCCTAAAACTATTATTAACTTTACAAACCATTACCATTATGAGAAGTATTGCCACATTAGACCTCCAGTACGCACACCGTTTCTATGGCTTCAAGGGTGAAGCCCAGTACCTGCACGGACACACCGGTGTTCTCACCATCGAGGTCGAGGAGCCCATCAACGAGGGAGTGAACATGGCCTACCCCTGTAACGAGATTCAGAAAGTTGCCTGGAGCGTGCTGAAGAATTTCGACCACGCACTGGTGCTGCGTGAGGACGACCCCTTGCTGCCTGCTATCCTCGGTGTCTATGAGCAGACGGGCATCAAGAACGGCACGCCTCAGAACAAGATGAAGGGCGAGGCCTTTAAGACAGAACTCTGCGAAGCCTTCCCCGACTGCCGTCTCGTGGTAACCAAGGAGACGATGACCGTTGAGGGCATGATCAAGATTGTCTATGACCTGCTCAAGGACAAGCTCAACATCGTGAAGCTGACCTTCACCAGCGGTGTCAATGCAGCCACACAGGAATATCCCTCGCACACCAGCATCGACCGCTGCCCGCTCTGCGGCATCGCCCTCAACGAGAAGGGTGTCTGCCCTAAGTGCGGCTACAAAAAGTAAAAGCCAATGATAAAGCCCTCCCAGCTCAGAACCGCAAAGAGTCCCCTCCTCTACCACCTGGTGGCATTTTTCACCGTGGCCGTCTGGGGCACCACATTTGTCTCAACGAAGGTATTGCTACTGGGAGGGCTTTCTCCTGCCCACATCTTCACCCTCCGTTTCTGCATCGCCTACGTGCTGATGCTCTGCTTCAACCACAGACACCTGTTCTGCCGCAACTGGCGGGATGAACTCAGTATGATACTGCTGGGCATCACGGGAGGTTCGCTTTATTTCATGGCCGAGAATGAGGCCATGAACTTCACCACAACCACCAACACCTCCCTCATCGTCTGCAGTTGCCCGCTCTTCACCACCCTCTTGGTACGCCTCTTCTATCGCGACACCGCACGAATCAATACCCTGCAGCTTCTTGGCTCCCTGCTGGCCTTTGCCGGCATGGCCATCGTGGTTCTCAACGGCCGCTTCGTGCTCCACCTCTCCCCCGTGGGCGATGCGCTGGCCTTCCTGGCCTGCCTCTGCTGGGCACTCTATTCCCTGCTGATGAAGACCATGTCCGGACGCTATGGGGCTTCCTTCATCACGCGCAAGGTGTTTTTCTACGGAGTCCTCACCATCCTCCCCTACTACATCTTCGTTCCTGGATTGCCTTCCTGGAGCACCCTCCTCAGTCCCCGCATTCTGGGTAACCTGCTCTTCCTCGGCTGCCTGGCTTCCATGGTTTGTTTCCTCACGTGGAACTGGTGTATAGCGCGCCTGGGTGCCGTGAAAGCCACCACATGGGTCTATTTCAACCCCATCACCACGATGATTTTCGCAGCATGGGTCCTGGGTGAAGCCATCACCCCTTATTTCCTGCTCGGTGCTTCCTGCATCCTCATCGGGATGTACATCACGGACCGTAAGACCAAGGACAACATCTGAGAAGAAAGGAAGAAGGAACAAGAAGAATCAAAGGGAATGGCTTCCCCTCCAAGTACTGAGTGGAACCGGCAATAAAGAAAGGTTGCGAACCACTGCGGCTCGCAACCTTTTCTTCTATTTCACTGCCGTGTCTTCGGTTTACCACACCTGGACACGGGCTTCTTTGGGAATGAACATGGGGTCCTCTTCCGTAATGTGGAACGCCTCATACCAGGCATCGATGTGGGGCATCTGGCCATCCACACGCCACTTGCCCAGCTGATGGGGGTCTTGCTTCACCCGGCGGCGTATCTCCTCGTCACGGATGTTCTGACCCCACACGTTGGCGTAGGCCAGGAAGAATCGCTGCTGGGGTGAGAAGCCGTCCAGCGTGTCGAGAGGCATCTCCTTGAGGGCGTTCTCGAAGGCCTGGAACGACACCATGAGACCGCCGTGGTCGGCAATGTTCTCGCCCAGGGTGAAGGAGCCGTTGGCATGCAGTCCGGGCAGCACCTCGATGTTGTCATGGAAGGTTCTCATCACCTGTATGCGCTCCTCGAAGCGCTTCGTGTCCTCGGGTTTCCACCACTGCTTGAGGTTGCCTTCCTTGTCATACTTTGAACCCTGGTCATCGAATCCGTGTGTCATCTCGTGGCCGATGACCACGCCGATGGCTCCGTAGTTGAATGCATCATCTGCGTTCATGTCAAAGAAAGGAGGCTGCAGTATGCCGGCAGGGAAACAAATCTCGTTGGTCGTGGGGTTGTAATAGGCATTTACCGTCTGGGGCGTCATGTGCCACTCATCCTTGTCAACGGGCTTGTTGAGTTTCTCTGCTATCATGTTCTGGATGTCAAACTCGTTGGAAGCCAGGATATTGTTGAGGTAACTGTCCGTGATGACCAGTTTCGAGTAGTCGCGCCACTTGTTGGGATAACCCACCTTCACGTAGAAAGCATCCAACTTGTCCTGAGCCACCTTCTTGGTCTCCTCCGACATCCAGTCCTGCACCTTGATGCGCTCTCCCAGGGCTACCTGGAGATTCTTCACAAGCTTCTCCATGCGTTCCTTGGCCTGGGGCGGGAAGTAGCGGGCCACATAGAGTTGACCGAGAGCCTCGCCCAGGCATCCCTCCACGCTGCTCACGGCACGTTTCCACCGGGGTCTGTCCTCAGCCTTGCCACTCATCGTCTTGCCGTAGAAGTCGAAAGACAGGGCGCGTGCCTCATCGTCGATGTAGTTGGCAGCCATGTCGATGGCATGCCACAGGTAGAGGTTCTGCAGGGCCTCTGCGCTCTCTTCTTTCAGAATCTTCTCCACCTCGTGAATGGCATCGGGCTGTCCCACCACCATGTCCTTCACCTCCCCGGCCTTGACACCGAAGACAGCGAAGTAGGCTTGCCAGTCTATGCCGCCGAACTCGCTCTTCATCTGCTCCATGCTGTACTTGTGGTAGTTAGCCTCGGCATCACGCAGTTCGGTCATCGACTTGCTGGCCTGGGCCAGACGAGTCTCAATGCGCATCACGTCCTCACACATCGTCTCGGCATCCTGCTGGGCAAACCCTGCATGCTGGGCCAAATCGACGATGTACTTGCGGTAGGCGGCACGTATGCGCATGGTGTTTTCGTCGTTCTCCAGGTAGTAGTCCTTCTGTCCCAGGGTCATACCACCCTGGAAAAGGTTCACGATGTTGTTCTTAGAGTCTTTCTCATCGGCTCCGATATAGAGCGAGAAGAGTCCATCGACCCCCTGGCGCATCATGCGGGGCCACACCTCCTCTATCCACTTCTGGGCAGCCCCCGGGCTGCGGTAGCCGTCACAGGCCAGGAAGGCAGCGAGATCCTGCATGGACTCCGTGTTCAGCCTTACGCTGTCCATGGCACTGCGGTACAGGTCGGCTATCTTCTGCTCGATACTTCCCTCCTGGGTGTTCTTGAGGGCTGCCACGCTGTCTATGAGGGCTCTCAGCTGTACGTTGTTGTTTTCCTGCAGGGCATCAAACGAACCATAGCGGGAGTACTCGGCGGTCAGCGGGTGGGCTTTCTGCCAGCCTCCCGTGGCGTACATATAGAAATCTGTACCCACCTGGTAGGTGGTGTCCAGGTTACCCAGGTCTATACCTGAGGTGAGCCTCTGCTCATTCATCTTTCCTGTGGTACAGGCTGCCAGTGAGGCAGCTGCAGCCATTGTCATCATTGTCTTTAATTTCATTATTTTAATTTTTTATTTGAAGTGTCACTTTAGATTACTGAGGCCGCATGACTTCCATCCATCAGCTGAATGCCTCCAGGGCTTCAGCCGCCTCGGCCCATTCCTCTTCGGCCTCTGCGAGCTGATGCTTGAGTTTGCCGTATTGCTCGAAGAGTTGCGTGTCGGCAGCCCCCTCCGGTGTGGCCATGCGGTCTTCCAGCATCTTCACGGCTGCCTCCAGGGTGGTGACGCGCTCCTCAGCCTGTGCCAGTGCATTCTCCAGTTTCTTGCGCTGTCGGGCCACCGCCTTCTGCTCCTCGTACGAGAGTTTGCTGGCACTCTTCTGTGCTTCGGGAGCGGCCACGGGTACCGTGGTCCCCTGACTGGGGCTTCCCGTAGTGCCGAGTTGCGCAAGGCTTTCTATCTGGCGCTCGTGCAGGAAGTCGTAGATGCCTCCGATGTGTTCGCGCACCACGCCTCCACCGAATTCATATACGCGCGTGACGAGTCCATCGAGGAAGTCGCGGTCGTGGCTTACCACGATGACCGTACCGTCAAAGTCGCGGATGGCTTCCTTCAGGACATCCTTGGAACGAAGGTCGAGGTGGTTGGTAGGCTCGTCGAGGATGAGGAGGTTGACAGGTTCGAGCAGTAGTTTTATCATGGCCAGACGCGTGCGCTCTCCTCCCGAGAGCACCTTGACCTTCTTGTCACTGGCCTCGCCTCCAAACATGAAGGCACCCAGTATGTCACGTATCTTCAGGCGGATATCACCCCTTGCCACACGGTCTATGGTGTCAAAGACGGTGAG
This sequence comes from uncultured Prevotellaceae bacterium, assembly GCA_945787235.1. Lineage (GTDB taxonomy): Bacteria > Bacteroidota > Bacteroidia > Bacteroidales > Bacteroidaceae > Physcousia. Next base: position 12,742 of record CALZGT010000019.1, on the reverse strand, counting down.
TTCCCCGTCCAGCATCTGGGCTTGGTTCTGGGCAAAGTAACCTATCTGCACGTTGTGACCCACCTTGAGGGTGCCGTCAAAGGGTATCTCGTTCATGATGCACTTCACGAGGGTGGATTTTCCCTCGCCGTTCTTTCCCACGAAAGCCACTTTCTCTCCACGCTTGATGGTGAGGTTGACATCGTGGAAGACGTTGTGCGTGCCGTAACTCTTGGCGGTATCTTCGCAGATGACGGGATAATCGCCACTGCGCATCGAGCAGGTGAACTTCAGGTGAAGCGCGCTGTTATCCACCTCATCGACCTCTATGGGCACAATCTTCTCCAGCTGCTTGATGCGGCTCTGCACCTGGATGGCCTTGGTGGCCTTGTAGCGGAAACGCTCTATGAAGGCCTTGATGTCGGCTATCTCTTTCTGCTGGTTCTCGTAGGCGCGCAACTGCTGGGCACGACGTTCTTCCCTCAGCTGCAGGTATTCGTCGTACTTCACCTTGTAGTCATAGACCTTGCCGCAGGAAATTTCCAGCGTACGGGTCGTGACGTTGTTGATGAACGCGCGGTCGTGGCTGACGAGCACCACGGCTCCGGCACGGGTCTGCAGGAATTGTTCGAGCCATTGGATGGACTTTATGTCAAGGTGGTTGGTGGGCTCGTCGAGCAGCAGCACGTCGGGGTGCTGAAGGAGGAGCTTGGCCAGTTCGATGCGCATGCGCCAGCCTCCCGAGAACTCACTCGTGGGACGGTCGAAATCCTCCCGGGCAAAGCCCAGTCCCTGCAGGGTGCGCTCCAGTTCTCCCTGGTAATCCATCCCGCCCATCATCTGCAGATGGTCGTTGAGGTGGGTGTAGCGTTCCACCAGCTGCATGTAGTCATCACTCTCGTAGTCGGTGCGTTGCAGCATCTCCTCGTTGAGTGCTTCCAGTTGGGCCTGCATCCGATGAAGGTGGGCAAAGGCCTTTTCAGCCTCTTCCCTCACCGTTTGCCCGTCACTCAGCACCATGACCTGTGGCAGGTAAGCCACCGTGGTCTCCTTGGGCACGGAAACGCTTCCCGAGGTGGGTTGCTGCAGTCCGGCCAGTATCTTGAGCATGGTGCTCTTTCCGGCACCGTTCTTGCCCATGAGGGCCACTCGCTCGCGGTCGTTGATGACAAAACTCACATCCTGGAAGAGAGCCTTGGCAGAAAACTCTACGGAAAGGTTGTCTATGGAAAGCATGTATAACCAGTCTTTATTTTACGGCAGCTATCAATTCCTCGGGTGTGAGCAGCTGCTGTTCTCCCGTAGTCATGTTCTTGAGGGTCAGCTTTCCCTCGTTCATCTCGTTTTCTCCCACGATGGCCACGAAGGGTATCTGCTTCTGGTTGGCGTAGGTCATCTGCTTCTTCATCTTTACGCTGTCGGGATAGATCTCGCAGCAGATGCCAGCCTCACGGGCTGCTGCCAGCACGGGAAGGCAATAGGCAGCCTCGGTCTCGCCGAAGTTGACAAAGAGCACGCGGGTGGCACTCACCACGCTCTCAGGATAGAGGTTCAACTGGTTGAGGACATCAAAGATGCGGTCGGCACCGAAGGAGATACCCACACCGCTGATGCCGGGCATGCCAAAGATGCCGGTGAGGTTGTCATAACGACCTCCTCCGGTGATGCTGCCTATCTCCACGTCAAGGGCCTTCACCTCGAAGATGCAGCCCGTGTAGTAGTTCAGGCCGCGTGCCAGCGTGAGGTCGAGTTCCAGACGGCAGCTGTCGCTCTCTGCCACGAGGCTTGAATAGGTGCGGAGGACGAACTCCACCTCATCGATACCCTTCAGTCCGGTCTCGCTCTGAGCCAGCACCTCTCTCATGGTGGCTATCTTCCCGTCATTGCTGCCAGAGAGGAGGATGATGGGCTGCAGTTTTTCTATCTGCTCTTCGGTAAGGCCGTCCTCACGGAGTTCGGCATTCACGTTGTCCAGACCTATCTTGTCGAGTTTGTCGATGGCCACGGTGATATCCACTATCTTGTCGGCGGCTCCCAGCACCTCGGCTATGCCGGTGAGAATCTTGCGGTTGTTGATCTTGATGCACACGCGGACACCGAAGCGGCGGAACACCTCGGTGACAATCTGCATGAGTTCCACCTCGTTGAGGAGGGAGTCGCTGCCCACCACGTCGGCATCGCACTGGTAGAACTCACGGTAGCGGCCCTTCTGGGGGCGGTCGGCACGCCACACGGGTTGTATCTGGTAGCGACGGAAGGGAAGCACCAGTTCCTCACGGTGCTGCACCACGTAGCGTGCAAAGGGAACGGTGAGGTCATAACGCAACCCCTTCTCGCAGAGCTGTGCCGCAAGCTGGTTGGCAGTCTTCTGCTGGATGTCCTCGTCGCTCACGCCACGCATGAAGTCGCCACTGTTGAGTATCTTAAAAAGGAGCTTGTCTCCTTCTTCTCCGTACTTGCCCATGAGGGTGGAGAGATTCTCCATGGCGGGGGTCTCTATCTGCTGGAATCCATAGAGGGCATAGACGCTCCTGATGGTGTCGAAGATATAGTTGCGCTTGGCCATTTCCAGGGCCGAGAAGTCGCGGGTACCTTTTGGAATACTTGGTTTCATAGGAAAAATGTATAATATAAACGGTATAGAATTTTATTTTGGGCGCAAAAATACAAAAAAATCGGCAGATTTGGGCAGGTATTTGAATTTATTTAGTAACTTTGCGAAACAAAATCATTAACAACGATGAATTTCTTCAGGAAATCACAGCATAACAAGCAGGAAAAAGCCCCGGGACAAGTACCCGACATGCAGCCTGTCTCTTCAGAAAACCAGACTTCAACCGAGTCCGGCTCCACGCCCCCCGTCACCGAATCAGAGCAGACTGAGTCCGTTGCGGCACCCCAGGACTTCACGCGGAGTGCCACCTTCCAGGCCATGGTCAGGGAGGAGGCCAAGCGGCTTCGCATGAAGGAACAGATGCTCACGGAACCACACTTAGCCAGGCTCAGGGAAGCGCAGCGACTGAACGAGACAAAACGCGAGAACATCGAGGAGAACCTCCGCCGCACGCAAAACCAGTTGGAGCTCTTGCGGCGATACAACGAACTCTCCATGGAACTCCAGGTGCAGAAAAAGCAGCTTTACCACATCAACAAGCAGCTTGCCACGTCGATGCAGGACAGAGAGGCACTGGACCGTTTCGAGGAGTTTGAGAACATACAGGGTAACTTCCAGCGTCTCACCTTGTTGGAGATGCAACGGAGAGAACTGATGTCACGACTCAGCGAACTGAGCCGAAAGTCAGACACTTATGCCAAAAACCTGGACAACGAAAAGAAGTTGCTCAAGGATTTGAGGGAGGAGACGGCTGATGCCAACCGCAAGATGACGTACAGCATCGAAGTAGTCAACGAAGCACAGCTCTACGCCGGGCGATCCGCTTTCATCGCCATCGAGGAAGTCTCACTCAACGACAGGCTGCATCAGTTTAAAAGCCAGAAACTGGCATTGGAAAAGGAACTGCAGGAGAGCCGCAAGGGACTGGCTTCGCTCTCCGAAGAAATCCAGGCCCTGCGCACTCGGAGGCAGTCACTGGCACCGCACCAGCGCATGGCCAGGCACGGGGAACTCATCATCGAGAGACTCACACGATATGCTGACACCGAGTTAGAACTGGAAAAGACAGAACGCATGCTTACGGAAAGCCGGAAGAAACAGGCAGAAGCTGACGACATGCTGGGCCGCATCTACGGAGATTACCAACAGATTCTCCAGGACATTCAGGCACTGCAGGATGAGCTCTCCGTTCACCGCGAAAACATCCTCGGGCAAGACAGCTACCGCTTGCAGGAACGTTCCATGCAGTTGAGGCTGCGCAAGGCAATGCTGCAGAGTGCCCAGTCACTGTGGAACAGAATTGCCAAGGGATACCCCATGATTGAGGACTGCCTTCAGCGCATCAACACATTAAGGCTGAAACTCGACCCGCTGGCAGAGGGCATACGTAACTTGTCCAACGAGGTCAGCATACTCAGGCATGAGGCACACGAGAAGGAATACACGCTCACCGTTGGAAAATGCCAGAACGTCATACAGCTGAGGAGCGACCTCCAGGAAGGCGTGAGCTGCACCGTGTGTGGCGCCCGCCATCACCCTTACCACAGCGACACAATGATGGAACAGAACATGCTCATCAGTGACATGAAGATGGAGTATGAGTCACTGGCAGCTGAACTGCAAGGAAAAGAGAAACGACTGCGGGAGGAGGAGATGGAATATGTGCGTATCAAGGCTACCAAGGAGGAGGCTGAGAATACGCTCATCACGTTGCGTGCACTGCAAAATGGCTATGTGCAGGATTGGCAGATGTTCCGGTCTCTCGATGCTACGTTTGCAGTGTGTGATTCTACGGTAAATGCGGCGGCTCGCACAGCTATCATCCAGCAACTCATCGAAAATATCGGAAAGGATGTGGAGACTTCGCAGAAGGAACTCGATGCCTTCAACTTTCACCAGCAACGCATCAACACGCTGACGGAACAAATTGCAGAAAAAGAGCAGAAGAAGAATGAAATTATCATGCGTCTGAACGAGGTGAACACGGGATGCCAGGTCATGGCAGGACGGGTGGAGAGAGTACAAGCTCAGAAGCAGGTCATACGTGACGCACACAGTCGCATGTTCGAGACGCTGGACAAGATGATTTCACTCCCGGACTGGCTCAACACATGGAACCGCAGCCATGAGGCTCTGACCATGAACATACAGGAGCTTACCAAGGAATGCCTTACGCTCAACGAAAAGATTATGGAGAAGGAACAGCAGCGTGCCATGCAGGAAAATGACCTCAACCACCTGCAGCGAAGAATGGAGATGCTTCTGAACCAGATTGCCCAGACGGATGATGATTGCAAAATCTGCAGGGACCGTATCAATGAGGATGAGCAGAAACTCTCCAAGCTGGTAGGAAACAGATCCATAAAAGGGTTGCTCCAGGAGTCCATGCAGCTCTCGGAAGCTGCCATGAAGAGATACCACGACCAGATGGAGAAGGTACTGCAGGCTGAATGCCAGCACAAGGAGGCGACAGGACAATACACGGAATGTAAGGAGGAGGCTACGCTCGCTGATAACCGCGCCGTAAGGGAAAGGGAAGCCGTTGACTTGTGGATGCAGCGGTACAACGCCAACCACCCACCCGTTCAATATGCCGAACTCCAGGAGATGTTCTCTACGGAGCGCAACTGGAGTGAGATCAGGGCACGGGTGAGAGCCATACAGATGGAGTATCTTCTCGCGCAGGCGCGTGTAGATAAGATAGGAAGCCAACTGGTGGCATTGCAGGCTGAGGGCACGCACTTCGACAGCGACAGCGACAGCCTCCGGCAGCAACTCATCACACAGATCGAAACCCTGGAGGAAAGACGCAGGGAAACGATGATGCAGATAGCCACAATATCTTTACAGCTCAACACGCACGAACGGGCAGAATCGCTCATCAGGGAGGATTTGATGCAGGAAAAACGATAAAAAGTGTTAAAAATTTGTTAAAAACCAAAAGATAGTACAAAAATACTATATAAATTTGCTTCGTATAGGAAAAAAATTGTATCTTTGCAAGCGATTTCAATAACACATTGCACTATGAGTAAATACAACATCACTGAGAAAAAGGAAAAGAACGCTGCCTATCGCAGCATGGTAAAAGCTGAACTTGTGGATGAACTCTACGAGAAAATTGTCACCGAGCTGTTTGTCAAGAAGAAGTACCGCGACCCCAAGTATTCTGCCAAGGCTCTGGCTGAGGACCTGGGAACGAATACACGTTACATCAGTGCCGTGGTAAACCTCCGCTTCCATGACAACTATTCCACCATCGTCAATGAACACCGTATTAAGGAAGCCATGTACATGCTCTGCGACAAGCGCTACGAAAACTACACCATGGAGGAAATCTCCAAGACCGTAGGCTTTGCCAACCGCCAGAGTTTCTATGCAGCATTCTTCCGCATGAAGGGCATGAGTCCCCGCGCATACAAGGAGGCTCAGTTGAAGTTGATGAAAAACAACAAGAAGTGAAGGATATAGACTTATCCCACACACAAACATTTCAATATAGCGAGGAGCGTTTCGCCGACCTGCAACTCCTGAGATACAGGGTAGATGGGTTCGAAACGCTCTCATTGCGTCAGAAAGAGCTTGTGTTCCATCTCGCAGAGGCAGCACTGTGGGGACGCGACATCTTGTGGGACCAAAACGGACGCTGCAATCTCGCCCTCCGACAATTGCTGGAGGGCATATACATGTATTTCCAGGGCCCCCGCGACACGCAGGAGTTCCGGGCTTTTGAGGTTTATCTCAAGCGTATCTGGTTCTCCAACGGCATTCACCACCACTATGGCTGCGACAAGTTCCAGCCGGGCTTCTCGCGAGAGTACATGGAGACGCTCATCGCAGGCAGCGGCCTCCCCCAGCCCACGGAAGAACTCCTCGACCTCATCTTCTGTCCCGACGTCATGCCCAAGCGTGTCAACCAACGCAAGGGCGACGACCTGCTGCTCACCTCTTCCTGCAACTACTACCAGGAGGGCATCACACAGGCCGAAGCAGAGGCGTTCTACCAGCGGGTGAAGGAGGACTTCATGCAGCACCCCGCGGCATGTCCCCACGATGCCCTGCCGCAACGCACGGCCGACCAGCCCCCCATGTTCGGCCTCAACAGCCAACTGGTGCGCGGAGAGGACGGCACACTCCAGGAACGTGTATGGTGTATCAATGGCATGTATGGCGACACGCTGGCCCATGTCGTGGAGCATCTGGAAGCTGCCCTACCCTTTGCGGAAAACTCCAAGCAAGAGGAGGTAATTCGCACGCTAATAGACTTTTATCGCACAGGAAACCTCTGCACCTTCGACCTTTACTCCATTCTCTGGCTGCAGGACACGGAGGGGCTTGTGGATTTCACCAACGGATTCACGGAGGTCTATGGTGACCCGCTGGAACTGAAGGCTTCGTGGGAGGGCTACGTTAACTTCACAGACCTGGAGGCCACGCACAGGACCGAGACAATGAGCCGCGAAGCACAGTGGTTTGAGGACCACTCTCCAGTGGATGCGCGCTTCAAGAAGGAGGAATGCCACGGGGTGTCGGCCAAGGTTATCAAGGCGGCCATCCTGGGGGGTGACCTGTACCCGAGCAGTGCCATAGGCATCAACCTGCCCAACAGCCAGTGGATACGTGAACAGTATGGCAGCAAGAGCGTGACGATAGGCAACCTGACACAGGCCTACAACGAGGCGGCACGAGGCAATGGGTTCCACCAGGAGTTCGTCATCGACAAAGACACCTTGCAGCTGATAGACCGCTATGGAAACGTCTGCGACGATCTCCACACGGACCTGCATGAGTGCCTGGGACATGGCAGTGGCCGTCTTCTCCCGGGCGTGGATGCGGATGCCCTGCGAGCGTATGGCAGCACCATCGAGGAGGCCAGGGCGGACCTTTTCGCGCTCTATTATCTGGCCGATGCCAAACTGGTGGAACTGGGACTGACTCCTGACAGCGAGGCCTATAAAGCGGCCTACTATACCTATCTTATGAATGGGTGCCTCACGCAACTGGTACGCATCGAACCTGGAAAGCAGATCGAGGAGGCGCACATGCGTAACCGCTCGCTCATTGCCCACTGGGTGCTGCAACAGCATCCCGAGGCGGCTGCACTCGTGTGTCGTGACGGCAAGCATTTTCTCCTCGTGAGGGATTACGCGCTGTTGCGCCATGCCTTTGCTTCTCTGCTGGCTGAGATACAACGCATCAAGAGTGAGGGCGACTTTGAGGCTGCCAGGACACTGGTGGAGACCTACGGCATACAGGTGGATTCCGTCCTGCACCAGGAGGTACTCTCCCGATACAGTACTCTTCACCTGGCTCCCTACAAGGGTTTCATCAACCCGCGTTACGAGGTTCTGCGTGATGCCTCCGGGCAACTCCTTGACATCGTCCCTCACTACGACGAGTCTTTCTCTGCACAGATGCTCCGTTACAGCCGTGACTACAGCACCCTGCCCCCGCTGCGCTGACCGTCATCGACAGGTTCCCTCCATCCATTCATAACCCCCTAAAACTACATGACCTCTACAATCAAAGACATCAAGAAAGAACTCAGGGCCGCCATGAACGGCGTGGCCTCAGCCCGTATGCGTGAGGCGGGTGCCCCCTACAAGCTCATCTTCGGGGTAGAGCTGCCCCGCTTACAGGAAATCTCCCGCGAGTTCACCCCCAACCACCAGCTGGCACAGGCACTTTGGAACGAGAACATCCGCGAATCGAAAATCCTGGCCACCCTGCTCATGCCCCTCGACCATTTCTACCCCGAGGTGGCCGACATCTGGGTGGATGAGATTCCCTCTGCCGAGGTGGCTCAGGTGGCCTCCATGAACCTCTTCTCGCGACTTCCCTATGCTCCTTCGATGGCCTTCGAGTGGATGGCCAGCGAGAAGGAGATGCGACAGTTGTGCGGTTTCCTCATTGTGGCACGTCTCCTGCAGCAGGGAGCCGAATTCAACGAATTCTCCCTCCACGAACTGCGCGACCAGATAGAATCTGTCCCCACAGATGCCCCTTTGGCACTCCGTAAGGTTGTCATGAACATAGAAAATATGCTGTCGGAAGGCGAAAATGAATGAAAATCATCCCTTCAAAGACAAAAAGACAATGCTTTTGCTACAAAGACACGATTTTTTTTCGTATCTTTGTGCAGAAATAAAAAAATATAGCAAATAAGATAAGAACAATGGAAAAAGGAAAAGTGGATGCCCTCTTGGGTATCGTGTTTGGAGACGAAGGCAAGGGAAAAGTGGTGGACTGCTTCACCCCCAAGTACGATGTGGTAGCTCGTTTTGCGGGAGGCCCCAACGCGGGTCACACCATCATTTTCGAGGGCAAGAAGTTTGTCCTTCGCAGCATTCCTTCAGGTATCTTCGATGAGGGCAAACTGAACATCATCGGCAACGGATGCGTCATCGCTCCCGACCTCTTCATGGCTGAAGCCAAGGAACTGGAAGCTGCAGGCTATGACCTGCGCAGCCGTCTCCACATCAGCAAGCGTGCACACCTCATCCTTCCCACGCACCGTGTCCTGGACCGTGCCTACGAGGCTGCCAAGGGCAAGAGCAAGGTGGGTACCACGGGCAAGGGCATTGGCCCTACCTACAGTGACAAGGCAGCCCGTATCAGCCTGCGTGTGGGTGACATGCTGGAGAACTTCGACCAGAAGTATGCTGCCCTCAAGGCACGCCACGAACAGATTCTCAGCGACCTTCACTTTACGGACTATGACATCACTGAGGAGGAGAAGCGCTGGATGGAAGGCGTAGAGTACATGCGTTCATTCCCCCTTACTGACACGGAGATAGAAATCAATAAATACCTGCGTGAGGGCAAGAGCGTACTGGCCGAGGGAGCCCAGGGCACTATGCTCGACATCGACCATGGCACCTATCCCTTCGTAAGTTCCTCCAGCACCGTGTGTGGCGGTGTCTGCACGGGTCTCGGTGTTGCTCCGCTCAGCATCGGCGAGGTATTCGGTATCTTCAAGGCATACAGCACCCGTGTGGGAGCCGGCCCCTTCCCCGTGGAACTCTTCGACGAGACGGGCGACAAGATTCGCGAGATAGGTCATGAATACGGTGCCGTGACGGGCCGCAACCGTCGTTGCGGATGGGTAGATCTCGTAGCCCTCCGCTATGCCATCATGATTAATGGTGTCACCCAGCTCATCATGATGAAGGGTGACGTGCTCGACTCCTTCGACACCATACGCGTCTGTGTGGCCTACGAGAAGGATGGTGTCACCACCACCGACATGCCCTACGACACCGAGGGATGGAAGGCCGTCTATAAGGATGTTCCGGGTTGGCACACCGACCTCACCGGCATCACCAGCGAGGAGCAGTTCCCCCAGGCTTTCGCCGACTATATCAAGTATCTGGAGACGGAACTTGAGACTCCCATCACCATCGTGAGCGTGGGTCCCGACCGAGCCCAGACCATCGAGCGCAAACGCTGAAAATCCGTGCAGGGACAACCTCCCTGCCTGGGGATAAAGCTAGACGCTGGCTACGGAGAGGTAGCCAGCGTCTATGTTTTTTTTTGTCACTTATCCTACGTCCTGTGGAAGAAGTCCTTGATGATACGTCCTATGCTCTTCCTGTTGTTGATGAAGGACTCAAGCACCTTGGTGAAACCTCCCGCCGGAGAGAGTTCATAGTCGGCCACGGCAGCCGGGATGAGACAGGAATAACCCTCGGGTATGGTAACCTCATCGCCCGTGGAACGCACCCTCACCTTGCAGTCACCTTCAAGACACATGAGAATGACGAAGCTGTCAAACTTGATCATGTCTCGGTGGAAAGGTTTGGTAGTCTCGATGACCTTGATACTGAAATATGGAGTATTGAGCAGCTCATTGGCGGCATCGATGTCCTCGCGGTGCTCCGTCCTGTATTCTGGATAGACCTCGTAGTCGATGGCCTGTGCTGCCAGTTCCGTGTGCAGCTCACGGGGACGTCCGTCAAGTCCCATGCGACCGTAGTCATAGATGCGGTAGGTCACGTCGGAACTTTGCTGCACCTCAACCAGCAGTATGCCGGAGCAGATGGCATGCACACGGCCTGCGGGGAGGTAAAAGACATCCCCCTTGTGTACCTCATGTCTGGCCAGCACCTCCGTGATGGTTCCGTTGGCCACCCGTTCCTTGTATTCCTCCTTCGTAATCTCCTTCTTGAATCCGGCGTAGAGACACGCCCCAGGTTCTGCATCGAGGATGTACCACATCTCCGACTTCCCGAGTTTCTGGTGTTCACGCCTTGCCATCTCATCGTTGGGATGCACCTGAATGGACAGGTCCTTGCGGGCATCGATGAACTTGACCAGCAGGGGCAGGAGTCCCCCATACCTGTTAGCCACCGCCTTGCCCAATATGGCAGCGGGACGGCGTGCAATGACCTCGGGCAGGGCATAGCCGGCCCAGGTGCCGTTGCTCACCACGGAGGGACTGGAGGGCACGGCACTCACCTCCCAGGATTCCCCAATGTGTATGGAGTCGGGGGTTCCCTCCTTACCGTTGAGCTTCTTCCACTGCTTCAGACGCGAGCCACCCCACACCACCTCGTGCAGGTTGGGTTCGAAGAGCATGGGATAGAGTTTTCTGCGTTCTGCCTCGATGACACATCCCATGGCGAGCATCTCCACCTCGGTGACGGCTTGCAACTCACAGACGGTACCAAAGGGAACGAAGATGAAATGCCCCTCGTGGCAGCGTTGTGTCTCACCATCCAGCGTCACGTCCACCACACCACGGAGGATGTAGAAGTTATCCTGGAGGTCGGGGTGTATGGTGGCGTGAGCCACCTCTCCCGCCTTGTACTGCATTACGGCAATCTGCGTGATGGAGCAGCCCGACTCATTGGCTGCCAGCAGCACTTTCTTCATGCCCGCGGCATGGGAAGTGGTCTGTGAACTTATGTCATTAATATGTCTGATCATGGGGTCGTAAATGCGATTTTCTGCAAATGTAAGGATATTATTCCATACTACCAAATCATTCTTCACTAATTGCATGAAATCCCGCACATGTGTTTACTTTCGCGCTTTCTTCGCGGCCTTTCGCTTCAACTTTGTTACTTCCTTCAGTAGCTGCTTGCCGAAATCTTTCCTGGGGTACATGAACCAGCCGTTGTCTCCCCTTTCCGAGTCAATGAGCAGACGCGCAAGATGGTCGGCATGGGATATAAGTTGGTCAATCTCTCCCTGGGTCAGCAGGAAGGGCGGATAGAAATACAGCTCCTCCATCTCGCCCATCCTGTCACCGTAATCCCTCAGCATGTAACAGCTCATCTCCTCATAGTTCAGCACATCGCGCCAGGTCTTGTATTCCCTGGGTGCCCCTTTTGTAGGACGGGTATCTTCTCCGTTGTAGGAAGCAAGCATCTGCCCGTCTCCCCAGTCCAGGAACACGATGCCACGACCTTCGGGATAGGTGGCGCTGGTGGAAGTGGCATGTACGGGAAGACGGAGCACATAGGTACTGTCTCCCAGCATCTCCACCATCACGAGCCAGGGCACTTCATTGCCGTTGGCCTTGCGTCCGCACAGCAGTGCCTCGGTGAGCACGTAGTTGCGTTCCCTACCCTTCTGTTGCTTTTGGATGGTACTCAGGCGAGAAGCCTTCTTCCGGCTCATCACAAAGCACTGGTTCTGTCCCGTCCTGCTCCGCTGTGTCAGCATGACATAACCCTCTGCATTGATTCTAATGCGTGAGGAACCGGCCTTGCGCAGTTTCATGGTGAAGCACCCGTTGGCATCGGTTTCTGCTCCGGACAGGATGCGGTGGTCTGCATCCACCTCGGTGAGGCGTGCATTCTCGATGGCCGTCCCCTCCTGGTCTGTCACGATGCCCGAAATGCGCTGTGCGCAGAGGGGAAGAGTCATGAGGAGCATGACGAGGGTGGTGAGTGTATGTCGCTGATAGTTTTTCATTGCTTACTTACAGTATGCGTTCGCGGATTCAACTAGCAAGTGCAAATTTACGAAATCTTTTCATAAAAGCACTCTCTTGGTGTTGAGAAATTGAGTTTTTCCCTTGGTCTTGTGTTGATTTTATGCAAATTTCGCATAAATCCTTGAGATATGCAAGAGATTCTCCAAAAAATGAGCCAATGAAGTGGGAAATTACCACTTACTGATGCTCAAGCACACCTGCCGTGG
>CALZGT010000018.1 GCA_945787235.1 uncultured Prevotellaceae bacterium | reverse complement strand
GACTCCATGTACTCCCTGAGGTTGCCGATGGCATTGCCCATGGCATGGGCGTACTCGCAGAGGAACATGGGTTTGTCCTTGCCGCTGGTGTGCTCGGCCATCCAGTCCATCGAAGGGTACATCTTGCTGTAGAAGTCACTGTAGGTGTTGCCTCCGAAACTCTTGCCGTTGCGTGTTCCCTCATAATGGACGGGGCGGGTACTGTCCATGCGGTGTGCCACCTCATAGCAGTCCTTGAAGTTGCTGCCGCCTCCGGCTTCGTTGCCCAGGCTCCACATGATGACGCTGGGGTGGTTGATGTCACGCGACACGAGCCGCTCGATGCGGTCGCAGAAGGCAGGAATCCAGGATGCCACGTCCGAGATACCCTGATTGGCATGGTCTTCGAGGTCAGCCTCATCGCAGCAGTAGAGTCCATAGTAGTCGAACATGGCGTACATGCGTGCATCGTTGGGATAGTGGCTGGTGCGGATGGTATTGATGTTGTGCTGCTTCATGAGCAGGACATCCTTTAGCATGGAAGCCACGGACACGGTGCGACCGGTCTCCGGGTCGGTGTCGTGCCGGTTCGTACCCTTGAGCATGACACGCCGTCCGTTGACGTAGAGCAGCGAACCGCGTATCTCCACCTCACGCACGCCCACCTTGGTGGAGAAGGCCATCTCATCGCGGCCGTCGGCATCGCGCTGCACCACATGGAGCGTGTAGAGGTAGGGAAGTTCTGCCGACCAGAGTGAGGGTTCCTGCAGCTTCAGGACTGCGTCGATGGTCGTGGAGGCTTTGCCCGTGAAATCCACGTCGTGGCGGCTCTCGGCCACGGTACGTCCCTTCTCGTCACGGAGTTGGAGAGCAACGGACTTCCGTCCCTTGAAGGCCGACTTGTTGAGGAAATCGAGCCGGACCTTCACCTCAGCCTGCCTGTAGTCACGGCTCAGGAGAGTCTGGATGACGTGGTTGCTCACACTCACAAGGGGCACGTTGTAAAGATAGACGCTGCGGAAGATGCCCGACATACGGAACATGTCCTGGCACTCCAGGTACGAACCGTCACACCAGCGGTGTACCTGCACCACCATGCGGTTCTCACCCGCCTGCAGGTAGGGCGTGAGTTCAAACTCCGCCACGTTGTTGGCTCCCTGGGTATAGCCCACGTACTTGCCGTTGAGCCATACCTGCGCACAACTGTAGATGCCGCCGAAATGCACCATGGTGCGCTGGCTGAGCCATTCGGCAGGCACGCTGAAGGTGCGGGTATAGGTACCGACGGGATTGATGGCATAGTTCTTGCCACCATCATTGAACCCCGGTCGGGCTGCGATGAAAGGCGGGGTGTTACTGTGGGGATATTCCACGTTGCAGTATATGGGACGGTCGTAACCCTGCATCTCCCAGCAGGAAGGCACGGGAATGGGGTCCCATCCCTCGGCAGAGGCTGCCTCGCGCATGGAAGGTTCGTCCATGACACTCACACCCTGGTAGCGTCCTGCGGATGGTTCTGCCTTGAACCGGAACTTCCACTCGCCGTCGAGCAACTGGTAGAGACGGCTCTGGGGTTCCGTCCAGGGAGTGGCATAGTAAGCCTTGTCGGCCAGCATCTCCTGCTCTGAAGCATAGGGCATGAAGGTGGCGGCACCGGGTAGCTTGTGAAGGGAGAAGACACGCTCGTCCTCCCAAATCTGTTGCTGCTTCTGCAGCGAAGCCTCATCGACGCCCAGCAGCTGCGCCAGGGTCTGTTCTGAGGCCGTGATGGTGTAGCGCTTCTGGTCAGCCCACTGGGGATAGTTGGTGGGAATGAGGTCGTAGGTGCCGTTGCTGTGGAGATGGAGCGTCCACAGTTGTGCCTCGTCCGACCCGTTCTCCTCACCCAATGCCAGGCCACCCTGCGTGGCACGCAAGGCCTGGTGGGTGAGTGGGTTGATGATGCGCCATGAACCGCTCAGGGGCGTGATGGTCCACAGCACGTCCTGGCCTGCGGGAGCAGGAGAGATGCGATACACGGCCTTGTCGCTGAAGGACTGGGCCAGGAGCCATACCGACTGCAGGAGCAGCAGCGTGGCAAAAAGGATTCTCTTCATCATGCTTGATATAGGTTGTTAGGTTAATTGGTCTTGCAGAAGGTGCATCAGGGTTCTGTCTCACCCTCGATGTAGCTTTCCAGAAACATGTGTTCGCCGTCGAAGACAGCGTAGGTGAACTGCGTTATCCAGTCACCGAGGACGAGGACGCGGCTCTGGCGCGAGAGCATGAGGTCGAGTTCGATGTGCCGGTGGCCGAAGACGAAGTAGTTGACATCGGGATGCACCTTCAGATATTCCTTGGCGTAGCGCACCAGACACTCCCTGTCCTCCCCCATGTAGGGAGGGTCGCCCCCCTCCAAGCCATGCTTCATACGACTGTGCCTCGCCCATTTGAGTCCGAAGGACATGGCCCAGCGGGGATGTATGCAGGAGAAGCAGAACTGGCAGAAGCGGTTGCGGAAGAGCGTGCGCAGGATGCGGAAGCTCAGGCTGGGGTCGCCCATCCCGTCTCCATGTCCGAGCAGGAAGACCTTGTCGGAAAGTTCGACGGTGACGGGTTCGTGGTGCATGATCATGCCACACTCCTGCTCGAAATAGTCCTTCGCCCAGATGTCATGGTTGCCGGTGAAGAAGTGTACCTCCACCCCACTGTCGGTCAGTTCACTTATCTTGCCCAGCAGACGGGTATAGCCCTTAGGCACCACGTACTTGTATTCGTACCAGAAGTCGAAGATGTCGCCCAGCAGATAGACCGCAGACGCCTTGTCCTTGACCTCGTCGAGGAAGCGCACCAGACGGCGTTCCTGCTGGCGGGCATGCGGAATGGCCAGACTGCCCAGGTGGGCATCGGAGAGAAAATAGATGTTCTTCATAGGTGGGGTCATTCAGAATCCGAGTTCCAGTTTGGCCTCCTCGCTCATCATGTCCTTGTTCCATTCGGGTTCAAAGACAAGGTTGACATCAACACGACGGAAGTCCTCGATGGTTTCCAGTTTCTGCCGGACATCCTCCACGATGAAATCGGCCGCAGGACAGTTGGGAGCCGTCAAGGTCATATCCACCTGCAGTTGGTTGCCCTCTTCGTTGATGTCGATGTTGTAGATGAGTCCCAGGTCGTAGATGTTGACGGGAATCTCCGGGTCATAGACCGTACGGAGCAGTTCTATTACACGTTCATTCAGTTCAATGTTCATCATTCTTGTTTTTTTGTATGTTGATTCTTGGGTGGGTTACAGTTTTCCGGCATCATGGTACGAGTAGTACCGGCCGTCACCCAGGACGACATGGTCCAGCAGGTGGATGTTGACAGCCTGACAAGCCTGGAGGAGTCGGCGGGTGAGGTCATCATCCTGACGGCTGGGCAGGGGATTGCCACTGGGATGGTTGTGGCAGAACGCTATGCTGACGGCATCCAGGAGGATGGCCTTCTTCAGCACGACACGCACATCAACCGTGGTACTGCTGATGCCCCCCTGTGCCACCACGACATGCCCCCTCACCTCATTGTGGGCATTGAGCGCAAGCAGGTGGCACTCCTCCACGTGGAGATCCATCATGTAGGAGCGGAACTGCTGGTAGAGGTCATCGGAACTCTCCATGCGCATCCTTTCATCCGCCGGTTCACGCATCCTCCGCTTGCCCAGTTCGCAGGCCGCCATGATGGTCACGGCCTTGGCCTCTCCCACCCCCTTGTAGGCTACCAGCTCCGAGAGCGTCATGCGCCCCAGAGCCTTGAGGCTGTTGCCGCGGTCGCCCAGGATGCGGCGCATCAGGTCCACGGCACTCTCGCTCGTCGATCCGCTGCCGATGAGGATGGCCAGCAGTTCGGCCTCGCTCAGTGCCTGCGGTCCCTTGGCCAGGAGTTTCTCTCGGGGTCTGTCTTCGGGCGCCCATTCGTTGATGTTCAGCTTTTCCATATAGGTACGGGGAAGTGCGGTTTACTGGTAGAAGTTATCACGATAGGCCTGCAGTTCCTCGTTGCAACCGCGAACACAGCGAAGCCACCAGGCGCGCAGGAAGCCCGTGCCATATCCCAGCAGCTGGGTAAAGGAGGCCCGTATGCTGAGCAGTCCCACCCACAGACTCTTGTTGCGCCACGAAGAATCAACCAGGACCAGCAGGCTGAAAAGCAGCAGGGGAGACAGTCCGGCCACGAGGAGCCAACTCCCGGCCAAGGTCATCCCTGCCACACAAAAGGCAGCCCCCAATACGACGAGCAGCAGCAGCCCCCCCACTCCGAGGGTAAAGACCGCAGGCAGGAGATGCACCAGTTTCAGGGTGCCGGGATGCCGCTTGGTGAGGTTGATGCGTGCTATGCCACTGTTGTGTACCTGCTTCCAGAACTTGCGCATGTCGGTGCGGCGCTTGTGCCACACCCAGGCTTCGGGGAAGAGACGGCAGCGTGCCCCACTCTGGCAGATGCGGTAGGAGAAGTCTATGTCCTCGCCGAAACGCATATTGCTGAAGCCCTTCAGGCGGCGGTAGAGCTCTGCCTTGATGCCCATGTTGAAGGAACGGGGATAGAAGCGGTCCAGGGAACGCCTTCCCTTGGAACCGGCAGCTCCCCCGCGGATGCCTCCGGTGGTGAAGAAGCTCGTCATAGAATAGTTGATGGCCTTCTGTACCGGGGTGAAGGAGGGATGGGCACGGTCGGGGCCGCCGAAGGCATCGGCTTCGTCACGCTGCAACTCTTCCTCTATGGCACTCAGATAGCCCGCAGGCAGGACGCAGTCGCTGTCCAGCACCAGGAGGTACTCGCCATGGGCACGCTCTGCCCCATAGTTGCGCGTCTGCCCCGGACCGGAGTTCGACTTGGTGTGATACTGGATGTCCAGGACATCGGTATAGCGGTTGCATACGTCCTCACAAGGTATGGTGGAGCCGTCTTCCACGACCAGCACCTCAAAGTTGTGGTAGGTCTGCTTCGTCAGACTCTCCAGCAGCTCCTCCACCTCATGGGGGCGGTTATAGACAGGGACTATGATAGAAAATCGAACCATGCTCAGTACTTGGGATTAGCTTGTTTCAGGAACATTCGACTTGTAGGTTTCCATTTCTCTCCTCTGTGAGGGTGGCACATACGGCAGGCAGCACACCTCATGAGAACTGCAGCGGAGCCTGGGCATCCACGGCAGGATTCTCTGACGGAGAGTATGCAAATTTAACGTTTTCAACCGAGACGGCCAAATTTTCCACAAAAAAAAGAGGACGATACCGTCCTCTTTATATATTTACGCATGAAAATGCGAAAAAATGTCACCCGGATTATGCCTTTACACGACCCAGATAACTTCCGTCACGGGTATCAACCTCAACGAGCTCACCCTCGTTGATGAAGAGGGGAACACGGATTTCAGCACCCGTCTCCACCTTGGCGGGCTTCAAGGTATTGGTGGCGGTGTCACCCTTCAGTCCGGGCTCAGTCCATGTAATCTCGAGAACTACCTTCACGGGCACGTCAGCATAGAGCACGGTCTCGGTGCTGGCATCGGTAACCACCTCAACCTCCTGCCCCTCCTTCATGAAGTCCACGCCATTCACCTGGTCTGCGGGGATGGGAATCTGCTCGAAGGTCTCGTTGTTCATGAAGATGAGGTCGTCGCCCTCCTTGTAGAGGAACTGATAGGGACGACGCTCTACGCGTACATCCTCCAGCTTCTCACCAATGTTGAAACGACGCTCGAGGACGTTGCCTGAAACCACGTCCTTCAGGGTCACGTTCATGATGGTGTTACCCTTACCGGGCTTGCGGTGCAGAAAGTCGATACAGAAATACAGCTTGCCATCCATGCGGATGCAGGTACCTTTCTTGATGTCTTGTGAATTAATCATAAGAGATGATAGTTTGTTATATTTGATTTAAAAAATGTAATTCGCTCATTTTGCGGGTGCAAAGGTACAAAAAAAAGTGAAAATTGAAAAGTTAAAGGTAAAAAAAAGGAGGCAAGCATGGGATTTTGTGACTTTTCCCTTCCCAAAAACAAAGAAAATCGCACTAAAGTTTGCGAGATTGAAAAAAAGTGCCTAATTTTGCACCCCGAAACCGAAGACCCTGTCCCAAAGGCTGGTCTGCGGCTCAGGACAATGACAAACAAACAAAACAACATACTATTATGAAAAGAACATTTCAGCCCCACAACCGTCGCCGCGTAAACAAGCACGGTTTCCGTCAGAGAATGGCCACTGCCAATGGCCGTCGCGTATTGGCATCCCGCAGAGCCAAGGGTCGCAAGAAGTTGACCGTTTCAAGCGAGAACCACGGCAAGTAATGCCGGAAACGCAGAGCACATTTCGCACGCACGCGATTAAAAAACTAAGGAACAAAGAGCAGAGCCGGAGGTTCTGCTCTTTTTTTGCCCGTAAATTTGCTCAAACCAACCGAATTTCGTATTTTTGCAGAAAATTAAGCCACATACCATTATGACAGGAAAAGAATTTGTCCGCAAGATATTCAGTCCCATAATATGGCTCAACCTGCTGGGAATGGCCGTACTGGTGGGAATCGTCGCATTCGCCACCGTGTGGTGGATGAAGGACTACACACGCCATGGCGTTGGAGTCACGGTGCCAAGCCTCAAGGGGAAACTCATCAGTGATGCCATGATAGAACTGACGGATCTGCAACTGGAAGGCGTGGTCATCGACTCTACCTACAGCAAGAAACTGGCACCGGGCATCGTGCTGGACCAGACTCCCGGACCTGGTTCATACGTCAAGGCCGGAAGACAGATATACATCACCATCAATGCCAAGACGGAACCCACACTGCCCATACCCAACATCATCGAGAACTGCTCTGTACGAGAGGCGGAAGCCAAATTGCAGGCCCTGGGATTCAGGCTCGGCCCCTGCGAATACATCGAGGGGCAGAAGGACTGGGTGCTGGGCGTGAAGTGCCGCGGACGCAACATCCATGCCGGAGAACGGGTGCCCCTGACGACTCCCATCACCCTGGTGGTGGGCAACAGCGAGATTGAAGTGGACGAGAACGGAGTAGAGTATGAGAACGCCATGGGCGAAGAGGCCAGTTGGATGAACGAGAACGAAGAAGGAGAACTCGTCGAAGAGGACTATGGTGCCGGCACGGAAGACAACGACCAAAGCGAAATACTGGAATTCTAATCTATGTCAGACTGGGAAAACAAAGAAAGGACAGAAGAGAAGGAGTGGCAGGAGTCCGTCCTGGAGATGGAGGAACTGGATGAACTGGAAGGAATGGAACCTTCCGGGGAAGGCGTCTTCGAAACGGCTGAGGACGGCACGCTCTACGAGCACCGGCGCGTTGTGGCCGATGCAGGTCAGAAGCCACTCCGCGTGGATAAGTTCCTCATGGATCACCTGCGCGGTGCCACACGCAACCGCATCCAGATGGCTGCGGAGGCTGGTTTCGTCCAGGTGAACGGACGTACGGTGAAAAGCAACTACAAGGTGAAACCCGGGGACGTGGTGTGCCTCATGTTCTCACATCCGAGGCATGAGACGGACATCATTCCCGAGGACATACCCCTCGACATCGTCTATGAGGACAGCGACCTCATGGTCGTAAACAAACCCGCAGGCATGTGTGTACACCCGGGGTGCGGCAATTACAACGGTACCTTGGTCAACGCCATAGCCTGGCACATGAAGGATGACCCCAGGTTTGACCCCAACGACCCCACCGTGGGACTCGTTCACCGCATCGACAAGGACACGAGCGGACTGCTCGTGGTGGCCAAGACACCCGAGGCCAAGACGCACCTCTGCCACCAGTTCTTCGTCAAGAGCACCAAGAGGTTGTACAACGCCCTGGTGTGGGGCAATTTCGCTGAGGACGAGGGACGCATAGAGGGCAACATCGGACGGCATCCCAAGGACCGCCTGCAGATGTGGGTCTTCCCGCCTGACTCCGAGATAGGAAAACCCGCTGTGACACACTACAGAGTGCTGGAACGCTACGGACACACCACCCTGGTGGAGTGCCGGCTGGAAACGGGACGTACCCATCAGATACGTGCCCACATGCGTCATATAGGACACATTCTCTTTGCTGACGAACGGTACGGTGGATGCGAGATTCTGCGGGGCGAACAGAGCAGTTCGTACAAGGCTTTCATTCACAACTGTCTGGCACTGTGCCCACGACAGGCTCTCCATGCCCGCACGCTGGGATTCGTGCATCCCCGCACAGGCGAGGAGATGTATTTTGAGTGTGACATTCCCTCCGACATGACTGCCCTGCTGGATAAATGGAGAAAAAGACTGAGTAACAACGAATAGGGAGGAGGCGGCAGAGCCTCCTCACAAAAACCATATATAAAAGAAATGACACGTAGAACCATAGCCATCGTGTGCGGTGGCGACACATCAGAGCATGATGTCAGTATGCGCAGTGCGGCTGGCATCGAGAGTTTCCTGGACAAGGAACGTTATACCATATATAAGATAGAGATTCACGCTGGCCGGTGGGAGGCCATCCTGGGAGAGGATGCCGCCAACAGTCCACGTGCCACCGTGGACCGCAACGATTTCTCTTTCCTCAATGGGGAGGGACAGCGCATCCGGCCTGACTACTGCTACATCACCATACACGGGGCTCCGGGGGAGAACGGCATCCTCCAGGGGTATTTCGACCTCATCGGCATGCCCTATTCCACCTGCTCGCTCCTCGTGGAAGCCATGACATACAACAAGTTCGTCACCAACAACTACCTGCGCGGCCTGGGCATGAGCGTGGCCGACTCCCTGCTCATTCGCCAGGGACGTGAAGGCATGGTGAGCGACGAGGACATCATCAGCCGCATCGGACTGCCCTGCTTCGTGAAGCCGGCTGCCGGAGGTAGCAGTTTCGGTACCACGAAGGTCAAGACGGCCCATGAACTGCGTCCGGCCATCCAACTGGCACTCCAGGAGGGGGAGGACGTGATGGTGGAGGCTTTCATGCCAGGCACCGAGATAACCTGCGGCTGCTACAAGACCAAGCTGGTGGAACGCGTGTTGCCCATCACGGAGGTGGTCATGACCACCAACGAGTTCTTTGACTACGATGCCAAGTACAATGGTGCCGTACGCGAGATTACGCCGGCCCGCCTGAGCGACGAAGTGACAGCCCGCGTGCAGAAACTCACCAGCACCATCTATGACCTCCTGGGCTGCCACGGTATCATCCGCATCGACTACATCATCACCGAGGGTAACCACATCAACCTGCTGGAGATCAACACTACGCCGGGCATGACAGCCACCTCCTTCATCCCGCAGCAGGTTCGGGCGGCCGGTCTGGACATCAAGGATGTGATGACGGAAATCATCGAGGACTCATTCTGATACACGCAATACCTAAAACCACATATCCCATGACAAACGAATTTGATGCCATCCGTCCCTTTGAGAAGGGAGAAATGAAGCAGGCACTCGAAGAGTTGCTTGCCGACAGGCATTTCCAGGTCATTCTGAAAGGCTTCGTTCCCTGGATGCCCAAAAGCCTGCGCAACGGACTGCTACGACTGGCCTTCACGGGCATTGACACGCCCTTCCAGTTCCAGAAGCGTTTCATGCGACGCGTGGTGCTCAAGGTACTCAAGGGATGCTGCACGGGAATAACCTTCGGACACGAGGGCATCCAGCCTGGCCCGGAACGCTATACCTTCGTCAGCAACCACCGTGACATCGTCCTGGACAGTGCCATACTCTCTGTCTTGCTCTTCGAGAAAGGGTTTCCTACCACGGTGGAAATTGCCATCGGTGACAATCTGCTCATCTATCCCTGGATAAGGACGCTCGTGAAGATGAACAAGGCCTTCACCGTGCGCCGTGGCCTCTCACCCCGTGAACTGCTGGAAAGCAGCAAGCTGATGAGCCGCTACATGCACCATGCCGTGAACGACAAGAAGGAAAACCTGTGGATAGCTCAGCGTGAAGGAAGGGCCAAGGACTCCAGCGACCAGACCCAGGAGGCGGTGCTGAAGATGCTGGCCATGGGGGGAGAAGGCAGTCCCATGGAACGCCTCAAGGACTTGCACATCGTGCCGCTCACCATCTCCTATGAGTATGACCCGTGCGACTACCTCAAGGCGCAGGAGTTCCAGCAGAAGAGGGACAACCCAGCCTTCAGAAAGAGCAAACAGGATGACCTGGACAACATGAAGACGGGCATCTTCGGACAGAAGGGACGCATACATTACGAGACGGCGCCCTGCATCAACACCTGGCTCGATGAATACAAGGACGTGCCCAAGACGGAGTTCTACGGGGCCGTGGCCAAACGCATGGATCAGGCCATACATGCCGGCTACCGACTCTTCCCCGGCAACTACGTGGCCTGCGACCTGCTGTCCGGCACAGGGGAGTTTGCCTCCCACTACACGCCAGAGGAGAGGAAAACCTTCGAGGACTATCTGCAGAGCCGCATCGACCTCATCACCCTGCCGAACAAGGACGTACCGTTCCTGCGGGAGAGAATCCTCACGATGTATGCCAATCCGGTCAGAAACTGCCTTAAGGCCAGGGAGAATGACAAGACAAAATAAGAACCCGGGAAAGACGTATCGCACATGAAGAGAAGATTCCTTCTGCCCCTCATCGCCTGTGGCCTGCTGGTGGTAGCCCAGTCGTGCTCCGAGGACGAGGCGGTCTATCCCAGCCTTCTCACCGAAATGGCCGACCTCCACACCGATGCACAGGGCACACTTGAACGGATTGTCCTGGATGACGGGAGGACTTTCAAGGTCGGAAACCCGCAGCCGGACTACGGGAAGAATGTGGTGTACCGCGTAGTGTGCAGCTACCTGCCCCAGGACAGCACGGCCCTGCTCTATCAGCTGACGGGTGCCTATGTCCTGCGCGACTCATCGGAGATAGCACTTACCCACCCCACACAGTTGCGGAGTGCCTGGCGCACCCCACGCTACATCAACCTGCACCTGGCACCCAAGACACAGGGAGGCAGGCAGTACTGGGGCTTCATCACCGATTCCGTCACGACCCGCCTCACCGATGGGGGCGACACCTTGACACACGCCTACCTCACGCTGCACCATAACCAAGGACAGGATCCTGCCAGTTATACGCAGGAGGTATATGCCTCCATTCCACTGGACAGCATACCCGAGGCAGGAGCCTCATCGCCCGTGACGTTGCGCATCCATACCTTCGATGGGGTGAAGGTACTGGAACTATAATCGGGCACCATCTGTTCACATTACCAAAAGGAAATCTGAAAAACCGAACTTACAGAACCCACCCATAAGCAAAACAACACCCAAGCATGGATTCAATAGCCGTACTCATTTCAGGAGGCGTGGACAGCGCCGTCGTCGTACACCAACTGTGCGAACAGGGCTACAAGCCCGACCTACATTATATTAAAATAGATATGGAGGGCGAGGATTCGTCTTGCTCGGCAGAAGAGGACATTGAACTGAGCCAGGCCACCGCCCGCAAATACGGGCTGACACTGGAGGTCACCGACCTGCAGAAGGAATACTGGGATTTGGTGGTGGGATATGCCATCGACCGCATCAGGCAGGGGCTCACGCCCAACCCTGACGTGATGTGCAACAGGTTCATCAAGTTCGGAGCCTTTGAGCAGCGCATCGGTCACCACTACGACAAGATAGCCACAGGTCACTACGCCACCACCATCCGGGACGAGGAGGGGACGGTATGGCTGGGTACGGCCCGTGACCCCGTCAAGGACCAGACGGACTTCCTGGCGCAACTCAACTATGCGCAACTGAGCCACACGCTCTTCCCCATCGGGCATCTGATGAAGGAGGAGGTGCGTCGCATAGCCCTTGATGCACACCTGCCCAGCGCACACCGCAAGGACAGCCAAGGCATCTGTTTCCTGGGCAAGATTAACTACAATGACTTCATCCGCAAGTTCATGGGCGAACAGGAAGGACGCATCATCGACATCGAAACGGGAAAGGTGCTGGGACGCCACAAAGGATTCTGGTTTCACACCATAGGCCAGCGCAAGGGGCTGGGACTGAGCGGAGGCCCGTGGTTCGTGGTGAAGAAGAACATCAAGAAGAATATCGTCTTCGTGGCCAACGGATGGGACACGGACTTGCAGTACGGACATGACTTCCTGCTGGCCGACCTGCACTTCATCACCCGGAATCCATGGGCAGAGCCTCCCTACAAGGTACCCATCCAGTTCAAGATACGACACGTAGATCACTTCATGAAGGGGGACATCACCCACACCCCAGAAGGCTACATCGTACACTCCGAGGCCCCCATTCAGGGCATTGCACCCGGACAGTTCGGATGCATCTACGATGCCGAGGCACGCATCTGCTACGGAAGCGGGGAGATAGGGTACCTGAAGAAAGGATGATTAACGAGAAGAAGAAAGAACGACAAGAACGTCATTAACGAAAAGAACGTCAATAACGAAAAGAACGATAATAACGTCATTAACGACAATAACAATAAACCCCTCTCAACAAAAACAATCACTGCTATGAGAAAAACCATCTTTACCCTGTGCTGTCTCCTGCTGACGCTCGGGGTTCCGGCCCAAGCCAAGAAGAAATCAGCTCAACCCAAGTACATCTTCTATTTCATTGGAGACGGCATGGGTGTGAACCAAGTCAATGCCACAGAGATATTCCTGGGGCAGAAGGAAGGCAAACACGGTACTTCCCCACTCTGCTTTGCCTCCTTCCCCTACTCAGCCCTGGTCACTACCCACAGTGCCTCCAACGGCGTAACCGACTCCGCAGCCAGCGGCACAGCCCTGGCTACAGGCCACAAGACGAAGAATGGAGCCCTGGGACTGGGCGAGGAGTTCACCGACACGGTGCAGAGCATCGCCTGGGCTGCCAAGCAGAAAGGCTTGGCTGTGGGTGTCACCACCACGGTAGGTACGGACCATGCCACACCGGCTGCCTTCTATGCCCACGTCAACGACCGCAACAACACGAAGGTCATCCATGCCCAACGTGCCGTGTGCGGCTATGATTTCATCATGGGAGGTGCTGACGGTCAATCCCTGGCTTATCGTCTGGACCGCAAGGAGGGCGAACTCTCCCAGGCCGACATCGTAAGGATGGCCATCGACAGCCTCTACCGGGTCAACCCCAAGGGTTTCTTCCTCATGTCGGAGGGTGGCATGATAGACTGGGCCTGCCACAGCAATGATGCGGCTGCCGTGATAGGTGAGACGCTCGATTTTGATGATGCCATCAAGGTGGCCTACAACTTCTACCAGCAGCATCCCGACGAAACCCTCATCGTCGTTACTGCCGACCACGAGACGGGAGGCCTGGTACTGACCCGCGGCTACTATGAGACACGTCCCGGCAACCTGCAGTACCAGAAGATGACCATCAAGCGTCTGGGCTGGGAGATGAACAGGATGCGCAAGGAACTGGGCGAACGATTCGGATGGGAAGCCGTACAGGACTTCCTGAAGGAGAACTTCGGACTGGGCGGTGCCCTGCCTCTCAACAACCGCCAGGCAGAGCGACTGAAGAAGGCTTTCGAGAATACGGAGAAAGGTATCGGCAAGGGTGAGAAGACCCTCTACCAGGAGGACAGCGAGTTCTGTGCCTGTGTGCGCACCCTCATGCAGGAGATGGCTCTCGTCACCTTTGCACACACCTGTCACTCTGCGGGCTACGTTCCCTGCTTTGCCATCGGCGCAGGGGCAGAACAGTTCTCCGGCCGCATCGACAATACGGAGATTCCCAAGAAGATTGCCAAGATAGCGGGTCTGCCACTTGAGTGAGAGACCCTAAGACCTCATCCTCAAAGGCCACCAGCATAGCCGGGAGAAGCGCACTGATAACCCTTGCACTTTCTCTCGGCTTTCTTTTCAAAGTCCAGCTTGCCCTGGTCGGCTCCCTTGATGACCACGCGGGTACCCACCTTGACGAAACGTGCCTTCAGTTCCTGGAGGTCGGCATCACGCAGACGGATGCAGCCCTCGCTGTCTCGACCGGGCACGGAAGCCTCATTGCCCGTACTGCCGTGTATGCCTATGGAACGGTTCCTACGGCATCCGGCGTGACAGTCACTCTTGGAGAGGTCCAGACGCATGAACCAAGGGCCATAGGCAAGAAAACTTCCGCGTCCATCCTTAAAGTCGTGCTGCCAGGCCGAAGCATCCTGAATCTGGCAGACGATGGCAGGATGCCCGAGACTGCATTCCGGCGTACACATGTCGCCCGTGCGCGTCTTGGGACCCGCATTCCTGGCATAGCAGATGGGATAGTGTGCAGCCAGCAGCGTGTCACTCCCCACCCTCTCATAGACATAAAGCCGAAATTCCTGTTTTGAGATGACGAGAAAACACCTCTCCTTGTCCACCTGCGGCCGATAAACCCTGGAGGTGTCGTTGAGGTCAGCCACCTGGTACGTCTTCTTCCCCACCACGACCTGCTTCATCCTGACGGGGAAGGTGAGAGTGCGGGAAACCTCTTTGGTTCCCGGCGACCAGGTCGCCGGTCTGTTTGCCTGTACCTGCGCACCAAGCGCGAGACAAGAGGCCAACAGGAGGCCTGAAAGGGCTGCCCTCCACACACTTTGGGGGAACAGCATGAGTTGAAGAGATCGTAATGTCATCATGCTGCAAAAGTACACCATTTCTACTTTACCACCAAATAAACCAGGAAAAAGATGCCCTTCCTCATGGTTCATGCCCGAAAATTTGGCGGTATGAAGGATATTTCGTAGTTTTGCAGAGAAAAACAAGCATAGTGCATTCTACCGAGAATTGTAATTAATTGTAATTAAAAGTACCTGACGTAAAAGAATCCCAGACTATGATAGACCGACTCATTGAATTCCTGCAGGAATCCCCCGTGAACTTCCTGGCCGTACAGGCCGTGGCCCGACGACTGGAGGCAGCAGGGTACCAATCCCTCGATGTGACCTCCCCCTTTCCCTCCCTCCGGGCCGGAGACAAGTACTACGTGACCAAGAACGACTCCAGCCTCTATGCCTTCCATCTTGGTGAGCACCCCATGTCGGAGACGGGCTTCCGTCTCATCTGTGCCCACTGTGACTCTCCCACCTTCCGCATCAAGCCCCATGCCGAGATGACCGGCGAGGGAGGCATCGTGCGACTGAACACAGAGGTGTATGGCGGTCCCATCATGAGCACCTGGTTCGACCGTCCCCTCAGTCTGGCAGGCCGTGTCATCGTGCGCGGTGAGGATGCCCTGCACCCACGTACCCTGCTGCTCCACATACGCCGTCCCTTGCTCGTCATCGCCAACCTGGCCATACACTTCAACCGCCAGGTCAATGACGGAGTGAAACTGAGCAAGCAGAAGGACATGCTCCCCCTGCTGGGCATCGTCAGCAGCCAACTGGAGGAAGGCAACCTGCTCATGAACCTCACTACCTCCGAACTGAACGTGGAGGCCCGTGACATCCTGGACTTCGACCTCTACCTCTATGATGTGGCTCCTGCCACCACGGTAGGCGCACACGGAGAATTCATCTCCGCCGGAAGACTGGATGATCTCTCCATGGTACATGCCGGGCTGGAGGCACTCCTGTCCACGGCAGACCACGTCCCCCCCACGACCCATGTATTGGCCATCTTCGACAACGAAGAAACGGGCAGCCAGACCAAGCAGGGCGCAGGCAGTCCTTTCCTGGCGCAGACTCTCGAACGTCTCATCCTGTCACAGGGCGGCACCCGCGAAGGCTTCTTCAGGGCCATCGAACAGTCCTTCATGATTTCTGCCGACAATGCGCATGCCTGGCATCCCAATTACAGCGAGAAGTACGACCCCACCAATCACCCCGTGCTGGGTGGCGGTCCTGTCATCAAGTTCAATGCAGCCCAGAAGTATGCCAGCGATGCCGTCTCGGCTGCTGTCTTCGCAGAAATATGCCGCGAGGCCAACGTGCCCTGCCAGCACTTCGTCAACCACAGCGATGTGGCCG
Organism: uncultured Prevotellaceae bacterium; assembly: GCA_945787235.1. Taxonomy (GTDB): domain Bacteria; phylum Bacteroidota; class Bacteroidia; order Bacteroidales; family Bacteroidaceae; genus Physcousia. The sequence goes on along the minus strand of CALZGT010000018.1, from coordinate 4,543 downwards.
GAGGCAGCACCCTGGGCAACATCCTGGCCTCCTCACTGCCGCTGCGCGGTGTCGATATGGGCAACCCCATCCTGGGCATGCACAGCGTCCGTGAGACAGGCAGCACCCTCGACCACCAGTACTGCATCCAGGCTTTCACACAGTTCTTCAGGAATTGAAGAGACCCTTCCATCAAGGTGGTTCCTACATTTCCCCACCTTCAAAAAATAACCATCGGGGGTGTGTCACGCGTGATACACCCCCGACGGCTATTCAAGTAGGTTCTGTTCTCTATTCATCCATTCACCTTGGTATTCCACGCCTCGGCACTGGCATAGAGCAGAGGAGCCTCATCCAGTTTGAGGTCAGACACCAATACACGGGTCTGCCACCTCATCGGGAAGAACTGGTTGTTATTGAGTGCCTCCAGTATGGCCTTCTGCATGTACTTACCGCACACTGACCCCACCATGCCGCACAGGATGAACGCCTCAGGATTGATGAAGTTAGCCACTGGCACGAGCGCCTTGCCCAGTATGTCACCGGTGTAGCGGAGGCACTCCAATGCCATCTCGTCACCCGCTTCACATGCCTGCACGATATCCTCTATCGTCAATTCCTCCACAGGAATGTCACGGAGCGGTGTAGCCACCTCGGGGCGTTGCCTGAGCAGGTCCTGCATGTTGCCGATGATGCCCCGCCGGCTCACATAACTCTCCAGACACCCCCTGTTGCCACAGCCACAGGGCCGGCCGCCAGGGAAGATGGTGGTATGACCTATCTCGCCCACACGTCCACTGTAGCCCCGCACGATGCGGTTGTTGACAAAGATGCCTGAGCCCAGTCCCATGTTCATGATGATGGCTACGAAATTCTGCAGCCCATGTGCATTGCCGAAAGCCATCTCACCCATGGCTGCTGCCGTGGCATCGTTCATCAGGGAAACGGGGATAGCCAGACATCCCTGGAACATCTTGGCCAGCGAGATCTTGCCCTTCCAGGACAGGTTGGCAGGGTTCTCTATACATCCGTTCATGTTGTTGCCGCTGCAGGCCGAGATACCCATGGCCTTGATTTTTTCCATGCCGCCACAACGCTCCACCATGGGGAGAATCTTGTCGCAGACATCAAAGGCAAAGGTGGTAGGGTCGGGATAGTCCTCCATCAATACGGATTCCGAGGCCAATACCTCACCGCGGGCATCCACAATGCCAAACAGAGCCTTCTGTTCCATGATGCAGAGACCTATCACGTAGGGCTTGGTGACGGTCAACCTCTCTATGTCTTGTGTATGGTCTTCAAATGTATTCATCAGTCAGGTTAATGTGATTAGTCGTTTTTCAAAGGTTATTATCTCTGCAAATATACGATATTTTATAAAAACAGAAAAGAAACAAAGTGAAAAATGCTACAAAAAAGGTGAAGAATACCATTTTTGGCGAGAAAATCACTACCTTTGCAGCGTGTAAACCAAATAATATCATTATGAGACTGACAGTCATTGGCGCCGGAAACATGGGTGGCGCACTCATCCACGGATGGGCCAAGAGCGGAAAGATTACGGAGATAACCATAGCAGACAAGAACGAGGAAACCCTGTCACGCTTCAGACAGACATACCCCACGCTGCACACCACCACGGACAACGCAGAGGCAGTCCGCGGAGCCGATATCGTGGTGCTGGTAGTGAAACCCTGGCTGATGCCCACAGTGCTGGAGGAACTGAAGGACGTGCTGGACTATAGCCGTCAGATTGTGGTGAGCGATGCTGCCAACTTTACCACACAGCAGTTGGCTGCCGGCCTGGGGCAGGAGGGACAATACTTCTATGCCATCCCCAACATCGCAGCGGAGTTTGGTGCCAGCATGAGTTTCATCGCCAAGGGCCAGACGGCCACGGAGGAGAGCCTGGCACAGGTGAGGGAACTCTACAACCTGGTGGGTGAGAGCCTGGTGGTGACGGAGAATCTGGTGGGTCCCGGCATGATGATGGCCAGCTGCGGCATTGCCTACGTGATGCGCTACATACGGGCCCAGATGGAGGGCGGCTGCGAAATGGGCTTCTATCCTGCCCAGGCCAAGGAGATTGCCCTGCAGACGATGCAGGGGGCCGTGTCGCTCCTCAAGGCTACGGGATGGCATCCCGAGGAAGCCATCGACAAGGTCACCACACCAGGGGGTGTCACCATCAAGGGACTCAACGAACTGGACCACGCGGGCTTCAACAGTGCCGTGATAAGGTGCCTCAAGGCGGGTCTGCCACGCAAATAGCAGGAGATACGCCTCCAAAGACCCCACTAAAACGACAAGGGTAGAAACAGCAGCTGTTTCTACCCTTGTTGTTGGTATGTGACACCTCTGCGCCATGACATCTCCCTGCCATGGCGCTTCTGCGTAACGATGCTTCTCAGAGCGATTCCAGGATTCTCTTCAGCACCACCGTGGCGGAAATCTCACGGTTGGCAGCCTCGGGAATGACGAGGGAGTCAGCCCCCTCTATGACATCGTCCGTGACAATCATGTTGCGGCGCACAGGCAGGCAGTGCATGAACTTGCCTCCGTGGGTCACAGCCATCTGGCGCTGACTCACCGTCCAGTCCAGCATGTCGTGGTAGTCCTCCAGTATCAGTCCGTACTTCTCGGGGCAGGTCACGCCCGGACAACTCCAGTTCTTGGCATAGATGAAGTCAGCCCCTTCGAAGGCCTTCATCTGGTCATACTCCACCCTGGCTTCTCCGGCAAACTTAGGATCCAGTTCGTAGCCCTTGGGGTGTGTGATGACAAAATCCACATCGGCGGCATTCATCCACTGGGCAAAGGAATTGGGCACCGCCTGCGGCAGAGACTTGGGATGGGGTGCCCAGGTCAGCACCACCTTAGGCCGACGGCAGCTCTTGTGCTCCTCGATGGTGATGAGGTCAGCAAAAGCCTGCAGGGGATGCACGGTGGCCGTCTCCATGGCAAAGACAGGCTTGCCGCTGTACTTCACGAACTGCTCATAGACTGTCTCGGCATAGTCATAGTCGCGGTCCTTGAGTCCGGCAAAGGAACGTATGCCGATGACATCGCAGTAGCTGGCCATCACGGGAATGGCCTCCAGCAGGTGCTCACTCTTGTCGCCGTCCATCACTACCCCACGTTCCGTTTCCAGTTTCCAGGCTCCGGCATTGACATCGAGCACGATGACATTCATGCCCAGGTTCTGTGCCGCCTTCTGGGTGGAGAGTCTCGTGCGCAGGCTGTTGTTGAAGAACACCAGCAAGGCGGTCTTGTGACGACCCAGTTCTGCGTACTTGTAGCGGTCCTTCTTTATCTCCAAGGCCTCTTCGAGAGCCTTGTTCAGGTCTCCTAAATCACTTACGTTGAGAAAACTTTTCATACTTTATCTTACTTTTTAGGTAGGTTCTGGCCTATCTTGATTATCACGGACGCACCTGTCCCTCTCCTTCTATGAGCCACTTGTAGGTGGTCATCTCTTCCAGGGCCATGGGGCCACGCGGTCCCAACTTCTGCGTACTGATACCGATTTCGGCTCCCAGTCCGAACTGTGCCCCATCGGTGAACGAGGTAGGCGCGTTGACATAGACACAGGCTGCATCCACCTCCCTCTGGAAGCGGCGTGCCGTGTCAGGGTTTTGGGTGATGATACATTCCGAATGCCCGCTGCTGTACTGGCGTATGTGTTCGAGTGCCTCGTCCAGCGAGTCCACGATGCGTATGCTGAGGTCATGGGACATCCATTCCTTGCCGTAGTCCTCATAGTGGAAAGTCACGCGTCCCTGCATCGGAGCCAGCAGTTCGGGGAGGTCGTTCACCCTGTCCCTGTGCACCAGCAGGCAGTCCAGTGCGTTGCACACCGACACACGCCTCGTCTTGGCATTGTTCACAATGCGCTTACCCATCTCCAGGTCACCCTCCTTGTCGAAATAGGCATGAACCACCCCGGCCCCTGTCTCGATGACGGGCACACGGGCATTGTCACGCACGAACTCGATGAGCCGCTTACCTCCGCGAGGGATACACAGGTCGATGTAGCCCACGGCATCCAGCATGGCTGCCGTAGCCTCGTGGGTGGCAGGCAGCAGCGTCACGACTGCGGGGTTGATGCCTTCTTCCTCGAGCACATCATGCAGGAGACGCACGATGGCCCGGTTGCTTTCATCGGCATCCTTCCCTCCCTTCAACACGCAGGCGTTGCCACTCTTGAAGCAGAGGCTGAACACGTCAAAGGAGACGTTGGGGCGGGCTTCATAGACCACGCCGATGACACCGAAGGGTACCGAGATGCAGCACAGGTGCAACCCATTCTCCAGGGTGCGCTCCTTGGTGACGCGTTCCAGGGGAGAGGGCAGTGCTGCCACATGGCGCATGTCTGAGGCAATGCCTTCCAGACGGCTCTCCGTGAGCAGCAGCCTGTCATAGAGCGGATTTTCCGGTTTCATCCTGGCCAGATCCCTGGCATTGGCCTCCAGCAGTTCCTGCCGGCGTGCAGCGATGGCTCCGGCCACCTTGTGCAGCACGGCATTGCGGGTCTCATCAGTGAGGAGAGCCAGTTCACGGCTGG